>NZ_JBIAFO010000003.1:0-72529 GCF_042869355.1 Streptomyces sp. NPDC007088 | reverse complement strand
TGACCCTGTGCACCGTCGACATCAGCGCCGACGGACGCCGCGCGGGCCTGTGCCTGGCCGGGCACCCCGCGCCGCGGGTCACGAGGGGCCGGGGCCCGTGGCACGACTGGTTCAGCGGCCGCCGTTGTACGGACCGTAGGGCCCGTCGCTGCTGGAACCGCCGCGCCTGCGGCCGCCCCCGGTGACCTGCCTGAGCGCGGGCCGCACGTCGACCGTGTACACGATGACGGCGATGAGCCCGATGATCGGCAGGAACGACAGGATCGGCAGCCACAGGCTGACGACCAGCGCGAGGAAGAGGACGATCGCCCAGAACGGCTTGGTCCGCTTGTCGGCGGCCCGGAACGCGTCCCCCCGCCGGAAGAGACTGTCGAAGAACGCGAAGGCGCTGAAGAGGATCAGCGCGATCGACAGCAACGACATGAAGTTGCTGAATCCCTGCATCAACACGATGGTCACCGTCCGGTTCGACTGCTTGTCCGGCTGCCCTGGCTTCGCCGGCCGCTCTTGTTCTTCCCCGCGGGTACGCCGGTAGACCGGTGGGCGGCCACAGCCCCACCGCCACGAGCCGGGCCCCGGCCGGGGCCACGAGAGCTGACTGCCCACCGTACCGGGAAGGTCCGGCAACACGGTCGAGGCGCAGCAACCGCGGCCGCCCCCGGGCGGCCGCGGTCCCCGGCGGACACGCACCCCGCGGCGCGGAGGGCGGCACACACGTACGGAGACGTACGTACCGTACCCACCGCCGCCCGCCCGCACGCACGGCGTACTCACCCCCGGGCCCCGCTTTCGCACCGCGGGGCCCGCGCGGTCTCGTACCGTCCGGTCACTCCCCGGCGACGGTGTCCCCGCCCTCGTTCGCGGCGTCCTTCTTAGCGGCCGGCCGGGCGGCGGGCTTGGCGGCCGGTTTGGCGGCACGCCTGGCGGCGGGCTTCGCGGCAGGGGCCTTGCGCGCCCCGCCCGGCTTGCGCGCGGCGGGCACCTCCTCGGCCGGGTCCGTCGCGACCTTCGGGGCGGCGGCCGGGGCGGGGGCGTCGTCGGGTCCGGCGTCGGGGTCGGTGGCGACCTTGGGCGCGAAGGGGGCGGGCGCCTCGGGCTCGACGACGGCGGCGACGTCCACGAGGTCCTCGGCGGCCTCCCCGCGCCAGGTCCGCACGGTCTTCTCACCGTGCTCGGCGACCTTGTCGTAGGTCTCCTTGGCGCGCACCGCGTACTCGGCGGCGAGCCCGACCCCGCGCAGCGCGAGCCCCTGCGCGGTCTCGGCGATCCGCTTCAGCTCGGCCTCGCGGGCCTCGCGGGAGCCGAGGCTTCCCAGGACCTCGGTGACCTTGGCCTGTACGAGCCCCTGGGCCTCCTTGGCCCGCGCGGCGGCCCGGTCCTGGACCTCCTTGGGGCCGGTGGCCCGGACGGCCTCGAACCGGGCGGGCGCCTCGGTCCGCACCTGCTCGATGAACTGCGGGAGCCGCAACGCCTGCTGAACGGCGAGATCGGCGGTACCGGCGGCGAAGTAGAGGGGGGTGGGGTCGGTGAGGGTCTTGCGCAGGTCTTCGGTGATGGCCATGGCGTGGTCCTCCCGGAACACAGTGCGAGATGAGGGGCGTTGAGCAACGCGTCGCGCCCGTCGCGGAGTTGACTTCCCACCCGGGCGAACGAGGCGACTTCTAACCGGCGTCGGCGGCGTCGGCGGCATCGGTTCTGGTGCCGGAGGGCGAGGGAGGGGCGGGCGCGGAGGGGGCGTCGGCCGCGAAGCCGTTCTCCCGGCGGAAGGACTCGTAGATCTGGAGCAGCGTCTCCTTCTGCCGCTCGGTCAGCGAGGGGTCGGCGAGCAGCACGGCCCGCGTACCGACCTCGGTCCGGTCCCGCTCGTCGAGGATGCCGGCCTGCACGTACAGCGTCTCGGCCGAGATCCGCAGCGCCTTGGCGAGCTGTTGCAGGATCTCCGCGCTGGGCTTGCGCAGCCCGCGCTCGATCTGGCTCAGATACGGGTTCGACACCCCGGCGGCATCGGCGAGCTGCCGCAGGGACAACTGCGCGGACCGCCGCTGCTCCCGCAGAAAGCCACCGAGGTTACCGACGTTGAGCGTTGCCATGCCCCCACCCTGCCCCACCCCCGCTAACTTCTGCAAGCACCCGCTTGCAAAAGTGTGACGCGCCACTGTCCGGGGGCGGGGTCCATCCGTCGGGCGCGCGACCGGCTCGGCCTGACGGGCGGCCGAGGTGGTGGCCAGACCGAGGTGCACCCCGTTTCCCACGGTCGTGGGTTCCGGGCGGGCGACGATGCCGAGGCGGACGGTCACCGGGCCGGGACAGGCGGAGTACGGGGTGGCGGCGCCGGTCAGGACGGGCCCCTCGCTGTCGGGGCGGCCCCTCACGGGGCTTCACGGGGCTCCTCTCGGGGCCTCCCCCATGCGGGGCGGGCACCGGACGGCAGCGGACACGGCGCCGGTGCCGGCGGTTTCCGCGCATGACGTGGCGGAATCCCGGTGGCCCGGCCCAAAGTCGGTGTCCGCGAGCCCCGGCGCGGCCCTCGGTTGACCTTCCCCCTGGGGGAGCCCGCAGGATCGGTGGGACCGGGCGCCGTGCCCGGTACGAGGAGGGACGGGCATGCGGTTGCTGACCATCGGGGCCTTCGCCAAGGCGTCCCGGCTGTCGCCCAAGGCGTTGCGGCTCTACGACGAGCTCGGCCTGCTCACGCCCGCCCGCGTCGATCCCGTGACCGGTTACCGCCTCTACGCGCCGGAGCAGCTGGACCAGGCCCGCCTGGTCGCCTGGCTCCGGCGACTGGGGATGCCGCTGGCCCGTATCCGGCGGGTCCGCGCGCTGGACCCGGCCGCGGCGGCTTCGGAGGTGCGCGCGTTCTGGGCCGGGGTCGAGGCCGAGACCGCCGCGCGACGGGACCTGGCCGGCTTCCTCGTCGACCACCTGTCCTGGAAGGATCCCGCCTTGTCCCCGACCACCGAGCCGCTGGAAATCCGTTACGCCGCCCTGTCCGACACGGGCCTGGTGCGCGAGAGCAACCAGGACACCGTGTACGCCGGGCCCGCGCTGCTCGCCGTCGCCGACGGCTGGGGCAGCGCCGGGGCGCCCGCCGGCGCGGCCGCGGTCGGCGCGTTCAGGAACCTGGAACAGCTCGCGGCCGGGAGCATCCCCGCCGGCGACCTCCTCAACGTCCTCGAAGAGGTCGTCGAGGAGGCCAGGCGGGCCGTGCACGACGTCACCGTGAGCGGTGCCTCCCCCGACGACACCGGCACGACGCTCACCGCGATGCTCTGGACCGGGTCGCGGCTGGCCCTCGTCCACATCGGTGACTCCCGCGTCTACCTCCTGCGCGACGGGGAACTGTTCCGGATCACCCACGACCACACCATGGTGCAGTCCATGGTGGACGAGGGGCGCCTCACCCCGGAGGAGGCCGCCTCCCACCCTCAACGCTCGCTGCTGGTACGGGCGCTGGGCCGGACGGCCCACTCGGCGCCCGACATCCGGCTGCACGACGCGCGGCGGGGGGACCGGTACCTGCTCTGCTCCGACGGCCTGTCGACCGTCGTGCCGGCCGGGGACCTGCGCCGGGTGCTCACCGGGACCGGTGACCCCGAGCGGGCCGTCCGTGAACTCGTCTCCCTGGCCAACGCCTCCGGCGGCCCGGACAACGTCAGTTGTGTGGTCGCCGACGTCGTCGAGCGGTGACGACAGCGGGAGGCGAGGGGGTGAGGGGGTGAGGGGGTCCGTGGCGGCGGTGGTCGCGCGTTCGGGGCCTGTCCGCCCTGCCCCTCCCGGAGCCGGTACGGCGCTAGCGTGGGGCCCGTGATCGTATGGCTCAACGGAACGCACGGCGCGGGCAAGACGACGACCGGCGCCCTGGTGCAGCGACTGCTGCCGGATTCCCGGGTGTTCGACGCCGAGAAGGTCGGCGAGACGCTCATGGACATCACGCCGGGGCTGCCCTGGACGGGCAACTTCCAGCACTGGCCGCCATGGCGGCCACTCGTCGTCGAGACCGCCCATCACGTACTCGACTACACCGGCGGCACCCTGGTGATGCCCATGACGGTCCTGGTCGAGCGGTACTGGCGCGAGATCAGCACGGGTCTTGCCCACCACGGCATCCCGGTACGGCACTTCGTGCTGCACGCCGATCGGGGGACCCTTGTCGGCCGGATCAACGGGGACACGGTGACGGGGCCTTCGTCCTTCCGGCTCCGCCACCTTGAGCCCTACGCCGAGGCGGCCCGCACGTGGCTGCACGCCGAGGCCGAGGTCGTCGACACCACGCACCTCACTCCCGGCCGGGCCGCCCGGCGGATCGCGGAGGCGGTCAAGGGCTGAGGGGGGGACCGGCCGGGCCGGTCGGGGGGCGCGCCCCGCCTCACGTGCGTAAGGGCTCCGCTGTGCCGGAAGGGAGGGGTTCACCAGCGCTGGTGTGTCGGCGCGCCGCTCTGCCCTCCTTACCGCGCACCGGGGGGCTCGGCGGCCGCGGACCGGTCCCTCCGCTTCGGCCGGGTGCGGGGCGGCGGCGCCCAGGAGGGGCGCCACACTGCCCCCGGGAGCGGTGGCAGGCTCTCGAAGTGGGCGACGACCGCGTCCAGTCCGGGGTGCGGGCCGGTGCGCGGGAGGAGGAGCGAGAGCGGGTACGCGAGCGCCGGGTTCACGATCGGGATGCGGCGCAGGTCGTGCCCGGCCGGCCAGAGGTAGCGGTCGCGCGAGCCCACGAGGGTCGCCACGTCCGCGGAGTCCGCGAGGATGTCGAGAAGCACCTCGTTGCCGAAGTTCGGGCCGGCCGCGTCGACGCGGAGACCGAAGCCGTCGGCGAGCTGCTCGTAGAACTCCGCCCATTCGCTGCCCGGCGCGATTCCCGGCACCCAGATCCGGTGCCGGCGCAGCTGGGCGGGGGTCAGTGAGCGCGCGGCGGCCAGCGGATGCCTCGGGCCGACGAGGAGTTCCAGCGGGGAGTCGAAGGCGTGGATCATGCGCAGCTCGCGTGGCAGGGCGGCGGGGTCGGTCACGGAGCGGAACGAGGCGTCGACCTCGCCCGCCCGGACCGCGGCGACCGCCAGGCGCGGATCGTCGACCCTGAGGGTCACCACGTCGAGCTCGGTCTCGGGGTGCGAGCGCCAGTAGTCGTGCAGGAGGACGGCCTGCGCTGATCGCAGGCCGAGTACGTCGATCCGCAGGGCGCGCGAGCCGGGCCTGATCGCGGTGAGCGCCCGGTCGGCCCCCGTCACGATGGTCCGGGCGTGCGGGAGGAACGCCTGACCGTCGAGGGTCGGCTCGACCCCCCGGGCGGTACGGGTGAACAGCCGGACGCCGAGTTCCCGCTCCAGGGCCGCGATCCGCTTCGACACGGCCTGCTGGGTGACGCCCAGCTCGTCGGCCGCGTGCCGCAGTTGTCCCAGCTCCGCCGCCCGGACGAACGAGCGCACCGCCTCCGTGTCCATGAGGCAAGCGTAGACCGCCGGTCGGGGCCTGTGCACAACTGATGGTTGTGGCTTACGCGGAGGGCGGTTGTTTGATCAGGGGCTGGTCGACTGCTGGGATGGGGCGAGGGGACAGATGGTTGTGGCCGGGTCGCGGATCGTCCGGTGGCCGGTGCGCGGGGAACCAGTGATCGTTCGGTGGGAGGCAGGGCCGTATGGGTATGCGCGCGGGGCCGGGGCGGGACGCCCGCGTGAGGCGGGGGGCGGGTCCGCACCCCGGGCCGGGGCGCGAGTTCCGCCGGCTGTGGTCGGCCTACGCCGTCAGTACGTACGGCACGTGGACCGCCTTCGGCGCGTTTCCGCTGCTCGCGGTCCGCGTGCTGCACGCCTCGGCCTTCGCCGTGGCGCTCCTGGAGGCGGCCGGGCTCGCCGTCGCGGCGGTGGTGGCGTTCTCGCTCGGGCCGTGGGTCGAGCACCGGGCCAAGCGGCCGGTGATGATCGCGACGGACCTGATCCGGTGTGCCGCGATGGCGAGTGTCCCGGCCGCGTACGTCCTCGGCCTGCTCACCTACGGGCAGCTCCTGGTCGTCTCGGTCGTGTCCGGGACCGCGAACCTCGCCTTCTCCGCCGCGTCGGGCGCGTATCTGAAGTACCTCGTCCCCCGGGAGCAACTCCTTTCGGCGAGCGGGAGGTTCGAGGCCACGAGCTGGGCGGCGACCGCGGTGGGGCCACCCCTGGGCGGTGCGCTGGCCGGGGCGCTCGGCCCGGTCGCCACGGTCCTGGCCGACGCCCTCAGCTACCTGCTGTCCGCGTGCGGGGTCCTGCGCATCGGCGGGGGCGACGTGGCGGCACCCCGCACGCGGACGGAGGGGGCGCGCGGGGCCGGTCTTCTGGGCGGCTGGCGGTTCATCCTGCGTGACCGCGCCCTGCGGGGCCTGTTCCTCAACTCGGTGCTGGTCGGCGGCCTGATCATGGCCACGGCCCCGCTCCTGTCCGTCCTCCTGCTGGGGCGGTACCACTTCCCGGCCTGGCAGTACGGTCTCGCCTTCGGCGTTCCGGCGCTCGGCGGGTTCGCGGGCGCCCGCCTCTCCGCACGGCTCGTGCGGCGCTTCGGGCAGGACCGGGTCATGTACGTCTCCGGCTGGCTGAGGTCGCTCTTCCCGCTCGGTCTCGTCCTCGTGCGTCCCGGCGTGCCGGGGCTTCTCGTGGTGATCGTCGTCGAGGGTCTGCTGATCACCTGCACGGGGGTCTTCAACCCGCTCTACGCGGCCGAACGCCTGCGCCGCACTCCCCTGGACCACGCCGCCCGGGTCCTCAGCACGTGGAGCGCCGCCGGCAAGCTCCTCCAGGCCGCCCTGATGCTGGCCTGGGGCGCTCTCGCCACCCTGACCAGCCCTTTGTCCGCGATCGCGCTGTCCGGTGTCCTCCTGCTCCTCACCCCGCTCCTGCTGCCCAGGAGGGCGCGTCCGGCCGCCGCGGAGCCCGCCGCGCGGGACGGGGGCTTCGGGGCCGCGTGACGGGGGGGCTTCGGGGCCGCGTAACGGGGGGGCCGCGTCCCTGGTGTCCGCGCCCCTCAACTGCTGTGCTGGGCCCCATGGACAACACCTCTTCCGGCCGCGCTCCGGCGGTCTACGACCACATCGGCACCGGGTACCGGCACATCCGGGTCCCCGACCCCCGGCTGCACGCCCTGATCGGCGGGGCGCTGGCGGGCGCCCGCACCGTCGTCAACGTCGGGGCGGGCACCGGCTCGTACGAACCCGAGGGCGCCGAGGTGACGGCGGTCGACCCCTCGCAGGTCATGCTCGACCAGCACCCGGGTGCGCGGGACAGGAAGGTGAAGGCGAGCGCGGAGGAACTGCCCTTCCCCGACGGCTCCTTCGACGCGGCGATGGCCGTCATGACCCTCCACCACTGGCCCGAGCAGCGGCGCGGGCTCGCCGAACTGCGCCGGGTCGCCCGCAGGCAGGCCGTCTTCACCTGGGACCCGGACCACCTGCCGCGTCTGTGGCTGCTCGACGAGTACCTCCCGGAGATCCTTGAGCTGGAGCGGGCCCGCTTCGCGCCGCTGACCGAGGTCGCCGAGGCGCTCGGCGCGCACACCGTCCTGCCCTTCGAGATCCCGCACGACTTCACCGACGGCTTCCAGACCGCCTACTGGCGCCGTCCGGAGTCCTTCCTCGACCCGGCCGTGCGGCGGGCCAACTCCACCTTCGCGCGACTGCCGGACTCCGTCGTGGAACCGGCGATCGCCCGCCTGCGCGCCGACCTCGACTCCGGCGCGTGGCACCGCCGCCACGCCGGCCTGCTCGGGCGGGAGACCGTGGACTACGGGTACCGGTTGCTCGTCGCGGGGGAGTGACGCGGGGAGGGCGGAGGCCGCTACGGAGTACCGGCAGCCTCGCCCCTCCCTCACCGGGGCGGGGCGTGGCCCGAGCGTTCCAGGTCCAGGGCGACGCTCCGTACCGCGTGGACGATCGGCAGCAGTTTGCGGCCGAACGGCGTGAGCGCGTACACCGTCGACTGCTTGCTCCTCGACTCCGTCACCCGGCTGACGACGCCCGCGTCCACGAGCTTGCGCAGCCGGCTGGTCAGGGTGACCGCGTTCACCTTGGGGATCGCCCGCAGGAGTTCGTTGAAGCGCAGTTCGGAGCCCTCCAGCGTCATCACGACGGCCAGCGTCCACAGGTCGCCGACGACCGACAGGATCTCCATGCACCGCGCCGTCCCGGGGTCCCGCGCCTCCTGCGTCCCGGGGGACTCCACCCCTTCCGCCCCGGGGCGCTCCACGTCCGCCACCCCCGGGTCCTCCTCCGCCTGCTCCATGCCCCCATCATCCCGGACCGCCGTGCTAGCTTTACCAGTAAGCATTCTTTAGCGGTCGCGCGAAAGCGTGGACGCACGGATGTGTGGACGCACGGACGTGTGGGTGTGTGGACGCACGGTGTGCGGACGCGTGGACGCCGCGGTTTCCGGTGCACTCGCTCGCTGGTTCCCCCAAGGATGGTGGCTGCCCCATGAGGCTCACGGTTTTCGGCGCGACGGGACGGATGGGCAGGCTGCTGGTGCGGCAGGCCCTCGACGCGGGGCACGAGGTCACCGCGTACGCCCGCACGCCCGCCAGACTCGGCATCGCCCACCCCGGCCTGCGCGTGGTGGAAGGGCAGCTGGACGACGAGCCGGCGCTTCTCGAAGCGGTGCGCGGCGCGCACGCGGTCATCGAGGGGGTCGGCTCGGAGAGCGCCGCCACCCGCCGGATCATCGCCGCCATGGAAGCCGCCGGAGTCCGCCGGTTCGTGGTCGTGTCGACGTGCAGCGTCCCCGACCCGGAGGACCGGCCCGACCTGAAGCGCCGGGCCCTCGTCCGGCTGGTCAGAACGGCCGCGCCCCGGCCCTGGGCAGAGGTGCGGTCGGCGGCGGAGGCGGTCCGCGCGAGCGGCCTGGACTGGACGCTGGTGCGCGTGGCCCGGCTCAACGACGGGCCCGCCACCGGCGACGTCAGGGCCGGGCACTACGGCCACGGCGTCGTGGGCCTCTCGATCAGCCGCGCCGACATGGCGGACTTCCTGCTCCGCCAGGCCACCACGGACACGACGTATCTGCGCGCGGCACCGGCGATCAGCAACTGAGGGCCGGGGCGGCCCTGTCGCGCGACGGCGCCGCCGCGTCCGGCCCGTCCGTCAGCCCACCGCCCCGCCGCGACCGCCACCTCCGGCTCCCCGTCCGGCTCCGCCTCCACCTCCGTCCGTGCGCGGCACAATCTCCCGTATGGATCGCTGGGAGCGGATGGCGGAACGGCTGACCACCGAGGTCGGCGGGGTGGTCGGGGTGTGCCTCGGGGGCAGCCGGGCGCGCGGGGCGCACGCCCCGGACTCCGACGTCGACCTGGGGCTGTACTACCGGGGCCGGCTGGACACCGGGGCGCTGCGCCGGATCGCCCGTGACCTCACCGGGGAGGCCGTCGAGGCCACTGAGCCGGGCGGCTGGGGGCCCTGGGTGGACGGCGGCGCGTGGCTCACGGTCGACGGGACGCGGGTCGACTGGATCTACCGCGACCTCGACCGGGTACGGCGTGTCCGGGAGGAGTGCGCGGTGGGGCGGTTCGAGGTGGGGACCCAGCCGGGGCATCCACTCGGGTTCTACTCCCCCACGTATGTAGGGGAGTTGGTGCTCGGCAAGGTGCTCTCCGACCCGGGAGGGGAACTGCGCGAGCTGCGCTCGGCGGCGAGCCGGTACCCGGCCGCGCTGTCCGCCGCGCTCGTCGACAACACGCGCTGGGAGGCGCCGTTCATCCTGGGCGGGGCCCGGAAGGGGGCCGCGCGCGGCGACGGCTTCTACGTCGCGGGGTGCCTGTTCCGCGCGGTGGGGCTGCTCGTCCAGGGACTGCACGCGGGCTCGGGAACGTGGGTGCTCAACGAGAAGGGAGCCGTCCGGTCCGCCGGTGAACTACCGCTGGCGCCGCCGGACTTCGCCGCCCGCGCGCACGCGCTGTTCGCCTCCCTCGGCACCACCGCGGACACGCTGGGCTCCGCCCTCGACGCGGCGGACCGGCTCACGGCCGAGGTGTGCCGGGCGCTGGGCGTCTGACCCCGGCCTTCCCGCCCCGGCCGACGACGGCCACGGACGGGGCCGTACCGGTACGCGGCCCGTTCACGTCACGCTGGTTCACGTCGCGCTCGTTCACGTCGCGCTCGTTCACGTCGTGCTGGTGCGGGCCCTGTTCGCCCTCACAGCGTTTCGCGTCGTGAAAGCCCCCGCCGCACCGGCGAGCGCCGCGGCGCGGGCCGCGCGGGCGGGCAGGTCCGGGTCCGGCACGGTCCGCAGCAGCACGAGTTCGTGGTAGACCGGGGCGGTCCCGGCCACGAGCAGTTGCCGCGCGTCGGTACCGGGCGGGAGTTCACCGCGCCGCACGGCCCGCTCGACGACGGGGGCGCAGCGCAGATACCGGTCCGTCCAGAAGCGGCGCAGCGCCTCGGCGGCCTGGGCCGACCTGAAGGAGGCGGCTATGAGGGCCCGTGTCACCGGCGGGTCCTCGGAGAGGCCCGCGAGCACCTCCTCGTTGAGCGCGGTCAGGTCGCCCTCCAACGAGCCGGTGTCACGGGGCCGCCAGTCGTCGGCACCCGCCGCGTCGAACACGTCCGCCAGCAGTCCCCCGACATCCCGCCACCGCCGGTAGACGGACGTCCGGTGCACACCGGCGCGCTGCGCCACCGCGTCGACGGTGAGGGCGTCGTAGCCCCGCTCCACGAGCAGGGCGCACACGGCCTCCAGGACCTGGGCGCGTACCCGGGCGCTGCGGCCACCGGGGCGGCGTACGGGCTCGCTGCCCTGATCAGGTGCGTTCACGGACCAATTCCATTGCTAGGCGGACGGGGCACATGCCATCATCCTAGGCCACTTAAAGCTACACACGTCGCTATAGCCTTCGGAGGCAGTCATGTCCGCTCCACACGCCCCTGTGCCCGCTTCCCCCGTCCCGATTCCCGGGCCCGTCCAGCGGGAGCGCGTACGGCGGGTGCCGGTGGGCGAGGCCGGGGCGGGACCGTACTCGCTCGCGCTCGGGGCGGACGGGGCGGTGTGGTGCACCCTCGTCCACGCCGGCCGGATCGGCCGACTGGGCGGCGGTGGGCGGGAGTTCACCTCGTACGCCCTGGACGACCCGGGCTGCCGGCCCTCCGTACTGACCTCCGGCCCGGACGGCGCGCTGTGGTTCACGCGCGGCGGCGACCATCGCGTCGGGCGCGTCGACACCGGCGGCCGGTCCCGGTCGTACGCCCTGCCCACCCCCGGCTGCGGGCCGTACGGGATCGCCCCCGGCCCCGACGGCGCCCTGTGGTTCACGGAACTGAACGGCGACCGGATCGGGCGCGTCACCACGGACGGCGAGGTCACCGAGTTCCCGCTCCCGGTCGAGGGCGGCTTCCCCTCCGGGATCGTGGCCGGTCCGGACGAGGCGTTGTGGTTCACCCTGAACCAGGCCGACGCGGTGGGCCGGATCGGTCTCGACGGCACCGTCCGCCTGTACGCCCTGCCCACACCCGGCGCCGCCCCCGTCGGCATCACGCTCGGCGCCGACGGGGCCCTGTGGTGCGTGGAGATCGGCGCGGGCCGCGTGGCGCGGATCACGACGGACGGGGAGGTGCGGGAGTTCCCCCTGCCCGACTCCGGGGCCCGCCCGCACGCCATCGCCCTCGGCCCGGACGGGCGTTGCTGGTTCACCGAATGGGCGAGCGGAGGGTTCGGGGCCATCGACACCGAGGGGCGCGTCGAACGGTTCGGGCCACTGGCCGGAGCCGGCTCGGAACCGCACGGGCTGTGCTTCGCCCCGGTGGAGGACGCGCGGGAGACCGTCCACGCGGGCGCGCGACCGGGCCTCTACGTCGCTCTGGAGGCCGGGGAGATCGCCGTGGTGACCGGGGAGATCGCCGTGGTGGAGGAGGGCCCGCCGGGTACGGGGCCGTCCTTCGGCCGGGACCGGCGGGCGTGAGGGGCCGCGCCCCTTCCCGCGCCTCGCCCGCGTCCCCGTGTCCCCGTGTGTCCCCCCGTCCCCACGTCCTGAGGGCGACGTCACTCCGTGCGGCCGGGGACATGGCCTCCGGGACTCGTTATCGTGTTGCGCCCGGCCGGAGCCGCACCTAACTTGGGCGGTTCGTAGGGGGGTTGACCTCCACCCGCCGTCCGGCCGCGCCGTCGTCGTGACGAGAGACCCATCGGCACCGGTGGCGGCAGCGGTGAACCACGGATGGTGGACGACGAGCGGAGGAGAGCCGGCGTGCGCGGGAGACGACTCGGCAGCACCGACGTGGAGATCACCGAGGTCGGATTCGGTGGCGGTCCGCTCGGCGGGCTGTTCCGTGCGGTGGACGAGGACGCTGCCGCCGAGGCGCTGGAGGCCGCGTGGGACAGCGGAATCCGCTACTTCGACACCGCGCCGCACTACGGCATCGGTCACTCCGAGCGCCGTGTCGGCGCCTTCCTGCGCACCCGGCCCCGGGACAGCTTCACCTTCTCCACCAAGGTGGGCCGTCTCCTGGTGCCGCAGGACCCGGCGGGAGGGCTCGACGGCGCCTTCAAGGTGCCCGCCACGCACCGCAGGATCTGGGACTTCACGCGGGACGGTATCCGCCGCAGCGTCGAGGACTCCCTGCGCAGGACCGGCCTGGACCGGGTCGACGTGCTCTACCTGCACGACGCGGAGGACCACTTCGAGGAGGCGCTGCGCGAGGGCTTCCCCGCCCTCGCGGAACTGCGCGCCGAGGGCGTGGTCGGTGCCGTCGGGGCGGGCATGCACGACGACACGAAGCTCAGCACGCTCGTCCGGGAGACGGACACCGACGTCGTCATGCTGTCGGGCCGCTGGACCCTGCTGGAGCAGCACGCGCGGACCGGCCTGCTGCCGCTGTGCGCGAGCCGGGGCGTGTCGGTCGTCGCGGCCTCCGTGTTCAACTCCGGCGTCCTCGCGGCCCCGCGGCCGGCCGCCGACGCCTCGTACGACTACGCTCCCGCCGCCCCCGAACTCCTGGCCCGGGTCCGCAGGATCGCCGAGGTCTGCGAGGCCCACGGGGTGAGCCTTCCCCAGGCCGCGATGGCCTTCCCGCTGCGGCACCCGGCCGTCGCGGGCATCGTCCTGGGCATGCGCACGGCCGCCGAGGTCCGCACGAACCTGTCGGGCTTCGGCGTGGACGTACCGGAGTCCCTGTGGACGGACCTGCGCGCACAGGGACTGACCGGCTGATCCCGGGCAGCGGGCAGGGGGCCACCAGGGACGGTGGGACAGCGGGGCACTCGGACACCGGATTGCCCGGGGCCCGGCGCACGTCGCCCCCGTCCCCGCCCCCCTCCCCTGGCAGGATCGCCGCATGAGCGACAGCGAGCGAGACAGCGAGCGAAACGAGCCCGGGGAACAGCGGGAGGCCGCCCGCACCGACGAGTACGCGACGCGCGGGGACACGGCACGCGGTGACGCGGCACGGGGGAACGGAGCGCCCGGAGAGGGGGCGCGCGTGGCGGGCCCGCGCCTCACCGTCGTCCTCGGCGACATCACCCGGCAGGATGTCGACGCGCTCGTCAACGCGGCCAACTCCTCCCTTCAGGGCGGCGGCGGGGTGGACGGCGCGATCCACCGTGCGGCCGGTCCCGAACTGGCGCGCGCGGGACGGGACATCGCCCCGTGCCGTACGGGCGACGCCAAGGCCACGGGCGCGTACCGGCTGGACCCGCCGGTGCGGCACGTCATCCACACGGTGGGCCCCGTGTGGCACGGCGGCGGCGACGGGGAGCGCGAGGCGCTCGCCTCGTGCTACCGGCGCTGCCTGGAGGTGGCCGACGGACTCGGCGCCCGCAGCCTCGCCGTCCCCGCCGTCTCGACGGGCGTCTACGGCTTCCCCGCCGCCGAGGCCGCCCGCATCGCCGTCGACACCCTGCGCTCCACGCCGACCTCGGTGACCGACGTCCGGCTCGTGGCCTTCGACCAGCCGGCCTACGACGTGCTGTCCGACGCGGTGTCGTGAACGAGGGCGGGCGAGGCGGGCACGCGGCTGGACCGTGTCCCCTCGCCGGCCCACATCGCGCGGACGCGAACGCCTACGCCTACGCGGCCGCCGACGCCTAGGGCGCGCTGTTCCTCGCACGTACGCAGGCCCGGTCCTCCTCGACGTACGTACGCAGGCCCAAGCCCCCTCGCCCCGCCGACGAAAGCTTTCGCCGGTCGGGCGCGGGTCACGGCGGGGCCCCACCCTCACCTCTTAAGGGTGAACAGGCAGCATGCGCAAGGCAGTTGAACGTTTCCTCGCCCTTACTCTCCAGCCATGGTCACGTCCCCGCACGAGGCGTCTCACCGGATCTTCCAGGACCGGCCCGAACTCCTCTCGCCCGTCTTCCGCATTCTCGACGTCCCCCTCCCGCCCAAGATCACCGTCGACGTCCTCTCCGCGGACGTCACGGAGATCCGGCCGCTCGAACGCCGGGTCGACAGCGTGCTGCGCGTCACCCCGTCCACGGGCGAGGAGTTCCTGCTCGCCATCGAGGCCCAGGGACGCCGCGACAAGTCGAAGCCGGTCTCCTGGTCGTACTACCTCGCCTACCTCATGGCGAAGTACGAGTGCCCCGCGCTGCTCCTGGTCGTCTGCCAGGACCGGGGTACCGCCGCGTGGGCCTCCGCCCCGGTCCATCTGGGTACGGACGGCTGGTCCGCCCTGACGCTGCGGGCACTCGTCCTCGGCCCCGACAACGTCCCCGTCATCACCGACCCGGCCGAGGCCGCCCAGGATCTGGCCCTCGCCTCGTTCTCGGCGATGACCCACGCCCGCCACCGCCGGGTACCGGACATACTGGAAGCACTGTCCGAGGCGCTGAGCCTGGCGGATCCCGAGTCCGTCAAGTACTACTCCGAACTACTGGAAGTCGGCCTGGGCCAGACCCCGGCCCGAGACACGTGGAGGAAGCTGATGCCGGGCACCTACTTTCCCGGGCGGGGAACCCTCATCGAGGAGACCTACCTGGAGGGCAAGGGAGAGGGCCGCGAGGAGGGCAGGGCCGAAGGGGTCGCGCTCTCCGTCCTGCGCGTCCTGCGGCTCCGCAAGATCGTCGTGCCCGAGCCGGTGAGGCACCGCGTCCTCACCTGCACCGACACCGCCACGCTCGACGACTGGCTCGACCGCGCCCTCTTCGCCACCCACGCCGAGGACCTGTTCGCCGAGACGGCCGCCCCCGGCGCGGAGACTCACTGAGCCCCCCACCTCGCCAACCGCACCCCCTTATGTCGTCCCGTACCGGATCATCCGCCGACGGACGAATTGTTACGCTGCGAGCATGACCGCCATGTCGCCGCGCCGTTCCGCACCGGACCTCTCGTACCTCCTCGACCACACCAGCCACGTGCTGCGGACACAGATGGCCGCCGCGCTCGGCGAGATCGGGCTCACCGCGCGGATGCACTGCGTGCTCGCGCACGCCCTGGAGGCGGAACGCACGCAGGCGCAGCTCGCGGCGATCGGGGACATGGACAAGACGACCATGGTCGTGACCGTCGACGCGCTGGAGCGGGCGGGGCTCGCCGAGCGCCGGCCCTCCGGCACCGACCGGCGGGCCCGGATCGTCGCCGTCACCCCGAAGGGTGCCGAAGTCGCCGCGCGCAGCCAGGAGATCGTGGACCACATCCACACCGACGCGCTCGCCTCACTGCCGGAGAAGGCCAGGGAGGCCCTGCTCTCCGCGTTGACCTCCCTGGCGGAGGGGCATCTCGCCGACGCCGACGAGGCGCCGCCGGCCACACGCGGGAGCGCCAGGCGGCCACGGCAGTAGAAGCCGCCACCCGCACAGCCCCCTCCGCCTCCCCACCCACCGCACCCGCCATCCGCTATCCGCTATCCGCTATCCGCTATCCGCTATCCGCTATCCGCCCCACCGTCACCTCCCCCTCACCTCTCCCCTCATCACTTCACCCGTATCAGATAGTCCGCAACGAAACTATCTGCTACGGTCGCTCCTGTCGTCCTCCCCTTCCCCTTCCCGCTTCCCCCTTCGGGGTCCTGGGCCCGGGGTCTCTGACAGGAGAAACGTGTCCACTTCCGTGGAACCATCACCCGCCGAACCGCTCGGAGATCCCGTCCAGGGAGGCTCCCCGGCGCCCCGCCACCGGCTCGCGCTCGCCGTCCTCGCCGGGTCCGGGCTGATGACGGTGCTCGACGGGAGCATCGTCACCGTCGCGATGCCCACCCTCCAGCGGGATCTCGGTTTCGGCGCGGCCTCGCTGAGCTGGGTCGTCAACGCGTATCTGCTGGCCTTCGGCGGCCTTCTGCTGCTCGCCGGACGGCTGGGGGATCTGGTAGGGCGGCGCAAGGTGTTCCTGGCCGGGATCGGGCTGTTCACGGCCGCCTCCGTGTGCGCGGGCACGGCGGGTTCCCCGGCCGCGCTGATCGTGGCCCGCGCCCTTCAGGGTGTCGGCAGCGCCCTGGCCTCGGCGGTCGCGCTCGGCATCCTGGTCACGCTGTTCACCGGACGCCGCGAACGGGCGGGCGCGCTCGCCGTGTTCGCGTTCACGGGTTCGGTGGGCGCCTCCCTCGGCCAGGTGCTGGGCGGGGTGCTGACCGACGCCCTCGGCTGGCAGTGGATCTTCCTCGTCAACCTGCCGGTCGGGGTGGCCGTCGTGCTCGGCGCGCTGCGTTCCCTGCCCGCCGACAGCGGGCCGGGGCTGCGCGCGGGCACCGACGCGCCCGGGGCGCTGCTCGTCACCGCCGGTCTCGTGCTCGGCATCCACGACGTGGTCAACGCCGATACGCACGGCTGGACTTCGGCCCGGACGCTGGGCCTGGGGGCGCTGGCGCTGCTGCTGCTCGCCGGCTTCTTCGTACGGCAGGCCAGGGCCCGTACGCCGCTCATGCCACTCCGTGTACTGCGTTCCCGGGCGGTGGCCGGGGCCAACGTGGTGCTGATGCTGACGGTCGCCGCGATGTTCGCCTTCCAGATCGTGCTCGCGCTGTACCTCCAGCAGGTGCTCGGCTACGGGGCGACGGCGAGCGGACTCGCGATGCTGCCGGCCGCCGTGGTCATCGGGGTCTTCTCGCTCGGCGTCTCCGCGCGGCTCAACGCGCGCTTCGGTGAACGCCGTGTCGTCCCCGCCGGGCTCCTTCTCCTCATCACCCTGCAACTGCTGCTGAGCCGGATACCGGTGGATGCCCATTACCCGGTGCACGTACTGCCGTTGCTCCTGCTCGCCGCCGGTTTCGGGCTCGCTCTGCCCGGACTGACCGCGCTCGGCATGTCGGGGGCCGGGTCCGCCGACGCGGGACTGGTGTCCGGGCTGTTCAACACCTCGCAGCAGATCGGCATGGCGCTGGGCGCGGCGGTCCTCACGACGCTCGCCGCCGGCCGGACCGGCCACCTGCGGGCCCAGGGCCACGGGGCGGCCGAGTCCCTCGCGGGCGGCTACCACCTGGCGTTCACCGTCGGGGCGGGGCTGCTGACCGCCGCCCTGCTCGTGACCCTCACCGTCCTCCGCCGCCACACGCCCGCGCCGCGAGCGCCGTCCACCCACCGCTGACAGCCCGTCGCAGGCACCCGTCGCAGACCCCGTCATCGGCGCCCCGTGTCCCGGGTGTTGACCCTGTCCCTGGGGGAGGCCCCAGCATCGCCCGGGTGATGAACAACTACGCGGCCGAGCTCCTGATCCGCGCCCGGGTCCGCGATCTCCGTCGGCAGGCGGAGGCCGAACGCCTCGCCGGGGCCGCCCGGAGGCGACAGCGCCGCACTCCCGCCCGCCGCCCCTGCCTCCTCCGCGCCCTCGTCAGGGGCGTGGACCGACTGGTAGACAGGACCGGCTGGTAGACAGGACCGGCCGGGTGCGGGTCCGGGCCCGGTCCGTCACCCGAGGGAGACCGCCGTGCCCGCCCCCCGCACCCTCTACGTCGTCCGCCACGCCGAGGCCGCCCCGGACGGCTCCGGACTGACCGAGGCCGGGCGGCGGCAGGCACGGCTGCTCGGGCACCGGCTCCGGGAGGTGCCCTTCTCCGTCCTGCACCACGGGCCGTTGCCGCGCGCCGTGGAGACCGCCCGCCTCGTCGCCGAGGCCGCCGGGAAGGGCCGGGCCGGTCAACTTCCTCTGGAGCAGTCGGAGGAGGCGGGAGACTACGTGCCGTACCTGCCGACGCGGGCCGAGCTGCCGGCCGGCGCCGCCGACGCGCTCATGAAGTGGCTCGCGGACACCACCGCGCGGGAGGCGGAGACCGGGGCGGTACTCGCCAAGGAGGCGCTCCGGCGGTTCACCGGGCCCGTCGACGGGGACCTGCCCCGCCACGAACTCCTCGTCACCCACGCCTTCCTCGTGAGCTGGCTGATACGGGAGGCGCTCGACGCCCCCGCGTGGCGCTGGATGGGCCTCACCCCGGCCAACACCGGGCTGACCGTGCTCCGTTACGCTCCCGGCCGACTGCCCTCGGTGCTCGTCCACAACGACCTCTCCCACCTGCCCGCCGAGTTGCGCTGGACGGGGCTGCCGGGGATCGGGGACGGGCAGGGCACCGGGGGCGGGAACGGCTGAGAACGGCCGGGCGACCCGAACCGCCCGCCACTCGCGCCCCCGCCCCGCAACTCGCTCACCCCACCCCCACAAGGCACCCCGCCACTCGCTCACCCCACCCCCACAAGGCACCCCGCCACTCGCTCACCCCGCCCCCGCAGGCCCCTCCCCCAGCGGCGAGGCCCCCGCGTGCACGATCTCCAGGCCGGAGACCGCGCGGGTCATGGCCACGTAGAGCCGGTGTCCGCCGCGCTCCTCGGCCGCCCGCACCCCGTCCGGGTCGACGAGCACCACGTGGTCGTACTCCAGGCCCTTGGCCAGGCCCACGGGGAGGAGGACGAGCCGGGAGGGCCGCTCGTCCTCCGGGGCCGACGGCACCAGCCCGGCCCCGTTGAGCACCTCGCGCAGCCGGTCCACGGCCCGGTCGGCGGCGATCACGGCGACCGCGCCCTCGTGCGCGAGAGCCCTGCGGACGGCCGGGACCACCGCCTCGACGGCGTACGGGTCGGGGGCCCGGGTCAGCCGCAACCCGCCCTCGTCGCGCAGCGACCGGGCCGGGGTCAGGTCCACGCCGAGCTGCGGCAGGAGCCGGCCCGCGAGTTCCAGTACCCGCGCGGGGACCCGGTAGCCCCAGGTCAGCTCGGTGACCACGGTCTCCGGCCGGCCCAGACCGGCGAGCAGGGCGGGCCAGTCGCGCGCCGCCCACGGCGTCGTGCCCTGCGCGAGGTCACCGAGGACGGTCAGCGAGCCCCGGCCCAGGCGGCGGGCGATCGCGCGGCGCTCCATCGGGGACAGGTCCTGCGCCTCGTCCACCACGATGTGCCCGTAGGTCGCGGGGGGTTCGATCAGCCCGGCGACCTCGTCCAGGAGCAGGAGGTCCGCGGCGGTCCACCGAGGGCGGCGCCGGGTGATCGCCCGCTGCTCGGCCTCGGTCAGCAGGTCCCCGGCGTACCGCGCGGGCTCGGCGAGCAGCGCGGACACCACCTCCTGCGGACGGGCCCGCGGCCACACCGCGTCGAGGTACGCGGCCACCGGGCGGCAGCGGCCCGTACGGCGCTCCCAGGCCGCCGTACGCGGACCGGACCGGCTCTCCGCGCGCGCCCGGACGGCGGCCACGACCCGGCTGCGCACCCGCTCCCTGCCCAACAGATACGGCGGGTCCTCCGCGCGTACCGCCGCCACCAGCGCGTCGAGTTCGGCGCCCGGGACCCGCCAGCGGTACGAGCCGTCCGGCACGACCAGCGACGGCGCACCGGCACCGGCACCGGCGCCGGCCGCCTCCGCGCCCCCGCCCTCGTCCGGGCCCCCGCCCTCGTCCGGGTCCGCGCGTGCCCACGCCCCGCCGACCCGGGCGTACAGGGCCCGGCGCAGCGACAGGGCCATGCGCGCGTCGTGTTTGACGGCCTCCGCCTCCGGGCTGTCCGTGCCGCGCACCGGCGGCCCGCCGATCTCCTCGCGTACGGTCGACTGCCGCACCCCGCTCTCGCCGAGCGCGGGCAGCACCTCGGCGATGTACCGCAGGAACGCCGGGTTCGGGCCGAGGACGAGCAGACCGGAACGGCGCAGCCGCCGGGGGTGGGAGTACAGCAGATAGGCCGCGCGGTGCAGCCCGACGGCGGTCTTCCCGGTGCCGGGGGCGCCCTGGACGCACACCGACACGTCGAGCGGGGCGCGTACGAGCACGTCCTGCTCCGGCTGGATGGTCGCGGCGATGTCCCGCATGGGCCCGGTGCGGGGACGCTCGATCTCGGCGGCGAGGAGGGCGGAGAACCGTGGCGGCTCCGCCTCCTCGGCTCCGGCGCCGGTCGCCGTCCCCGAACCGGGCTCCGGTGGCTCCAGCAGCTCGTCCTCGTAGCCCGTGAGGTCGGTGGCGGCGCCCCGGCTGCCCGGCGCCCAGCCGAAGCGGCGGCGGACGGCCACCCCGAACGTGCCCTCACCGGCCGACGACGCGGAGGTCTGTGGCGACGCGGAGGTCTCCGGCGACGCGGAGGTCTCCGGCGGCGCGGAGGTCTCTGGCGACGCCCGGTAGAAGGCGCGGGCCACCGGGGCCCGCCAGTCCACGACGAGCGGGGGCGCGGCGGGCTCCTCGAAGACCCGCAGCCGGCCCACGTGGTAGCTCTGCCCGGCGTGGTCCCCCGCCGCGCGCGAGGTACCGAAGTCGAGGCGGCCGAAGAACAGGGGGCCCTCCGGCAGCTCCCTGAACTCCCGGGCCCGGGTGCGCAGTCCGTACCCCAGGGCCTCGGCGTCGGCGCCCGAGGCGGACACCTCCTCCCCGGCCGCCACCTGCTCCTGCGCGCCCTCCCGCATCGCGGCGAAGGCCGTCCGGCAACGGTCGTGGTGGGCGCGCTCGGCGGCCAGGGTGCGGCCGGGCGGCGCACCGGCGGCCGCGTGGTGTTCACCGGGGAGGCCGCCGGTTCCGCCACCGGAGGGGGAGTCGGGATCGGACAGCGGGGACGGGGCGCGGGCAGGCTCCTCCGCGCGGGCAGGGCTCGGCTTCATTCCCGCCACCATAGTGCCAGCGGCAGTCTTTTTTAACCGAGTTTCCTTTTTACTCTCGTGGACCCGTACTCGCCCCGAGCCCCGCGAACCCGTCCGCCGCCTCCCGCACCGCCTCGAGGTACACCGCGTCGGCCGTCCGCCCGGCGGCCACGCGCCGCCAGTTGGCCTCGGCGAGGACCCGCTGCACCGCCACGATCTGGGCGGCCGCCAGGCGCGCGGGGAGGGAGGGCCCCTCGCCGTCCCCGGCGTCCGTCGCGCGCTCGCCGGGCGCACCGCCGGGCGCACCGCCGGGCGCGCCGTCGAGCGCCAGGGCGAGGGCCTGCTCCGAGCGCCGGGTGTACGCGTGCAGTCGGGCCACGAGGGACGGGGTGCCGTAGAGGAGGCGGTGGAAGGCGAGGACCTCGGCGGAGTCGTTGAGACCGGTCACCGGGTCGCGGCGGTCCAGGCCCGCCCGGAAGTGCGCGTGGAGGGCGTCGGCGGCGTCCCGGAGCGGGGCCGGTCCGCCCCCGTCCCGGGAGGCGCGGACGACGCGGGCGGCCTCGTCCTCGTGGTCGGCGAACCGGTGCAGGACCAAGTCCTCCTTGGCGGGGAAGTACCGGAACAGGGTCGGCTTGGAGATGTCGGCCGCCGCCGCGACCTCCGCGACGGACACGGCGTCGAATCCGCGCTCCAGGAACAGGGCGACCGCCGTGTCCGACACCGCCCGGTACGTCCGTTGCCGCTTGCGCTCCCGCAGCCCGCTCATCGCCGTGCCCTTCCGCCGAGCGCTCGTCCACCGCCGCCACCCGGGCGGGACGGACGGGACGGCCATCCTAGTTCCGGGCCGGGCGGTCCGGGGGTCCGCGAGGGGGGCGCCGCGCTCTCCCTCCGCCGCCCCTCACTCCTCCAGGCCCAGTGGCTCGCTGATCGTCGTCCACAGGCTCTCGAACCAGTCGTGGGCCTCGCCGACGAAGGCCGCGTCCCGGCCGCCGGGCGCCGTCTCGAAGCGGAAGAGCCGCGCCTGCGTGCCCCAGGTGTCGAACATGCCGGGCAGTCCGTCGGCGCCGTCCTCGCTGCGTGCCACGAGGTAGTAGGCGAACAGCGCCTCCGCCCCGTTGAGCAGGTACAGCTTGACCGGCGGGGTGAACGGCACCGTCCGGAACTCCACGGAGACCTCGACGCCGTGCGAGTGGCCGAGGCCCGTCAGGGCCCGGCGCAGCACCCGCGCCTGCGCGTCCCGCATCCGCAGCCAGCGGCGGCGTACCGCCTCCCGTTCCTCCTCCGCGACGGCCGCCGGGAAGGCGAGCCGCGTCGACCGGCTCGGCAGCAGGATGCGCGCGGTGACCGAGCCGGGGCGCAGGCTGCCGTGGTGGACCGCGATGACCGCCTCGCTGACGGCCGGTATCAGGGACTCGGCCGTCAGCGTCAGGACGTCGATGCGCACCGCGCGCTCCTCGAAGGCCCGCACCAGGCGCGGGCCGAGGGCGACGAGCGTGCCCTGGGGCTCCCGCGTGGCGGCGTCCTGGTGCGCGGGGTCCCGGCGCGGGCGCGTCACCCGGGGCGGTACGCCCCGGCGCGCGGGCCCGAGGAAACCCTCCGCGCGCAGCACCTGCAACGCCTGGCGCACCGCGCCGCGCTCGACGCCGAACTCGCGGGCCAGCGCGGCCTGCGTGGGCATCCGTTCACCGACCTTGAGGACACCTTCGTGGACGCGGTCGCGCAGCACCCCGGCGATCCGGGCCGAGGCGCGCCGCCCGTCCCCGCCGCCCGTCGCGTGCTGCTCGGCCGGACGCGCGCACTCGTTCTCCTCGGTCACCTCCGCACGGTACAACTTGGCACCAGATCGGCGCAGTTGTCACAGAAGGACGAGGAAATCCCCGCCGGGCGCGGTAAGGGGCCCGGCGAGAGCCGGCAGCCGCGCCCGCGGGCGATCGCCCCTCCGTGTACGCGGACGGGGGCCCTCTGGCCGGGACGTTCCCGGAGACCTCAGAACATGTCCGGGCACCACGGCCTGCGTACCGTGCGCAGCATGCGGTCGGCGCGGTCGACCGCCCCGGTCCGCCCCTCCGCCACTCGGCCCAGCAGCGCGAGCCGCCGCACGGACTCGTCCCCGAGCCACAGCGCACCCAGCTCCGCTACTTCCAGCACCAGATCCGGTTCCTCCCGGGAGGGCGCGCAGGAGCCGGGCCCGTCCGCCTCCTCGACGGTCAGCCGGTAGCGGCCGCCCGTGAAGCCCTGCGGGTCGACGACCTCCAGGACGAGGCTCCCGGCCGCCGCGTACGTGCGCGCCTCCAGGGCCCGTACGACGTCGAGGACCCGTACCCACAGCCAGTCGCACTGCGCGGTCACCGCCGCCGCGCGCGGATCGGGCAGCAGCTGCGGGAGCAGGTCGTCGGGGGCGCGGAACCCGGACACCACCGCGGCGACCTGATCGATCGCGCACAGGAACTCCCACAGCGCGCGGTACGCCCCGGTGGTGAGCGCCACGAGGTCCTGCACCCGGGCGGTGGCGGCGGGCTGGCGCGCGTCGGTCCAGCCGCCGTCCACCTGATAGACGAGCAGCCCCTCGGCGCGGCCGGAGGCCGAGCGGTACAGGACCGTGAAGGGTTCCTTCCAGTCCTCGGGCCGGTTCACCTCGCCGGTCCGCTCCCGCCACCACAGCGCGTCCCGGCCGACCGCGCCCGGCTGCCCGGCGCGGAACTCCTCGTACAGGCCGGGGCCCGCCTCCCGTACCGTCGCGAGGTCCACGAAGTCGACGCGGCCGCCGTCCGAGGGCCCCGACCAGCGTGGGTCGAGGCCCGAACGGGTCACGTCCACACGCCACTTGGCGGCCGAGGTCGCGGGGCCGAAACCGAAGCGCCCGTAGATCGGGTACTGCGTGGGGATCAGCGTGGCCACCATCTCGCCCCGCTCCTTCGCGGCCCGCAGGTCGAGGTCCATCATGCGGCCGAGTAGCCCCCGCCTGCGGTGGGTCGCCGCGACCGTCACCGCGGTGATCGCGTCGGCGGTCACCGTGGCCCCGCCCACCGCCGTGAGCGGCTGCGGGAAGGAACGGAAGGTGCCCACGCACCGCTCGCCGCCGCCGGGCCCGCCCGCGCCCTCACCCTCCTCGAACGCGCCGGTCACCCGGTCCAGGTCCCAGTACGAGGCGCGGTGCGCGACCAGCGCGGGATCGGCGGAGGGGCCCCGCACGAACCCGGCGAGCGAGGAACGCACGAACTCGTGCAGCTGGGCGGGATCGGTGAGGGCGCGCACGTCGATGTCCATACGGCCACCGTAAGCAGCGCGGCACGGGCGCGTCGCGCGGGTTCGCACACCTCGGGGGCCTGTCCCCGGCCTGTCCGGGGACAGGCCGGAAGCGGACCGGTCAGAACACCGCCCGCACCGAGCCGACCTCCTCCGCGCCGCCCAGCAGCGGTGCGGAGCCGATCCGTTCGAGCACCGCGGAGTCCACGCCGAGCAGGCGCAGGGCGCGCGCCAAGACCGGGCCGAGCGCCCGGCCGCCGCCGTCCTCGATCTTGAAGGCGAGCGCGCGGCCGTCCGGCAGGGCCAGCGCCTGCACCGCCTCCGCGCCCATCTTCGACAGCGCCCCTGGCACCGCCCGCATGAGCCAGGTGTCGGGGCGGCGGGTACCGGCGACGTACTCGGGGTGCGCGCGCATCGCGGCGGCCACCCGGCCCTCGGGGCTGCCGGCGGGGGCGAGCACGAAGTGCCGGAAGGCGCGGGCCAGTCCGGTCAGGCTCAGCGCCATGAGCGGGGCCCCGCAGCCGTCGACCCCGACCGCGGCGACCGGCTCCCCCGCCGCCTCCTCGACGCTCTCCCGTACGAGGAGCTGGAGCGGGTGCTCCGGGTCCAGGTAGCTGTCGGTGGGCCAGCCGGCCCGCAGGCACGCGGCGAGCATCGCGGTGTGCTTGCCCGAGCAGTTCATGGTGACGCGCTCGCGGACGGCGCCCGAGGCGAGGTACGCCTCGGCCTCGACCGGGTCCAGCGGCAGGTCGGGCGGGCACTGGAGCAGCCCCGGGTCGAGGCCGAACTCGGCGAGCATCCGGCGTACCAGATCACGGTGGAAACTCTCGCCCGAATGGCTCGCGGCGGTCAGCGCGAGCCGCTCCCCGGAGAGGTCGAGCCCGGCGCGCAGCACCGCCGCCGCCTGCATCGGCTTGTTCGAGGAGCGCGGGAAGACCGGGGCGGCGGGATCGCCGACGACGTGTTCCACACTTCCGTCCGCGGCGAGCAGGACGAGGCTGCCGTGGTGCCGGCTCTCGACGAAACCGGACCGGACGACCTCGGCGAGGACGGGTGGGGCGGCGGGGGCGGTGGTGCTCATGGCGTGACGGCCTTCCGGGACGACGACCTCGTACGCCCCGGGTCTCAGGACAGCAGGTCGTCCACTTGCGCTTCTCCCTCACGGTACCTGCGGGCGATCTCCGCGCTACAGCCGTCGGCGGTGCGCTGAAGACGCTGTCGGCGCCGCGACACCTCCTCCTCGTGCCCGGCCAGCCGCCCCATCGCCTGCCGCAGCTCCTCGTCCGTACGGGCCCCCAGGTCCGAGAGGCCCACCTCGTCCAGCATCCTCGCGGACAGCCTGCGGGACTCCTCGCCGAGCGGCGCGCCGAGCGTGAGGTGCCGCGCCGAGGAACGGTGCCGCGCCGGTCCGTCCCGCAGGATGTCCGCGAGCCGCTCCACCACGGCACCGGCGCCCGCGACGTGCGCGGAGGCGGCGAGGTGCGCGGCGGCTACGACGGGGGCGGAGGCGGCTCCGGGTACGGAGACCGCACCGGGTACGGCGGCGGCTCCGGTGGCGGAGACCGCACCGGGTTCGGCGGCGGCTCCGGTGGCGGAGACCGCACCGGGTTCGGCGGCGGCTCCGGGTTCAAAGACCGCTCCGCCGGCGGCTCCCAGAGCCGCGCCGGTGAGCGCCGCCCGCCCGTCGTGCCCCGCCGTCGCGTCGCCGTCCCCGGCCCGCCCGTCGTGCCCCGCCGGCCCCGGATCACCCCCGGTGGGGGCCACGGCCTCGTGCGCCGCCTCGTACGCGGCACCCCCGAGACCCAGCGCGGAGGCGGTCTCCCGCGCCTCGGGGAGGCCGGGGGGAGCGGCCTCGGCGGCGGCGTCACGTCCCTCCGCGCCCCCCGCCCGGCGGGCGAGTTCGGCGCGCAGGATGTCGATGCGGCCGTGCAGCATGCGGCGTACGTAGCTGAGGTCGGCCTCGTCGCGCTGGGAGACCCGGCGCAGTTCCCGCAGCTCGGGCAGGTCGAGCGGGGCGAGGTCCGGCACTTCCCAGCCGCACTCCGCGCCGCCCCCCGGCAGCACCGGCTCCCCCCGCGCCTCGCCCTGCGCGCCGGGCGCCTCGGCCCCCGCGGGCAGCGGGGCGGAGGCGCGCTGGGCCGGAGGACGCGCGGCGCACCACGCGCGGGCGACCCCCTGGGCGGCTCTCGTACTCGACTGTGCTGGCCTTGTCATGTGTCGTATCCGTCCCCTCGAACGGTGCGGTGCACCGCGTGGAAAGCATCGTGCCACTCCGAGTGCTCCCCATGTGTCCCACTGGCTCCTTTCGCTCCCTGATCGCCCGGTAGCGACCGCTTTAGGAGGGCACGTCCTCGCACGTCCGGGGCATGGACAGGCGGATAAACCCCTCCTCATACGGCCATAAGGGCTATTCCGCTGCACGCGGGGAGGCACACCGGCGCACGGCGGCGTACGGAGGGAGCGGAAGGCGCCCGCGGGGAGCACGGCACCCGGACGGACGCGGGGGCGCACGGCCGGCCCACCCCGCACACACGGCCCCCTCGACCCGCATGACCCGCACGGCACAATGGACGGCATGCGAGCGGTGGTGCAGCGGGTGGACGGCGCGAGTGTCGTCGTGGACGGCGAGACGGTCGGCGAGATCAAGGGCGAGGGGCTGTGCGTGCTGGTCGGGGTGACCCACGAGGACACCCCCGCGAAGGCGGCCCAGCTCGCCCGCAAACTGTGGTCGGTGCGGATGCTGAGCGAGGAGCGGTCCTGCTCCGACGTGGGCGCGCCGCTCCTGGTCATCAGCCAGTTCACGCTGTACGGCGACGCGCGCAAGGGCCGCCGCCCGACATGGAACGCGGCGGCCCCGGGCCCCGTCGCCGAACCGCTGGTCGCGGAGGTCGTTCGGGAGTTGCGCGCGCTGGGCGCGACGGTGGCCACGGGCCGTTTCGGCGCCTCCATGCGGGTGTCGCTGACCAACGACGGCCCGTTCACGGTCCTGCTGGAGATGTGAGCGCCACTCCCGGACGCCCGGCGGAGGCGGCGGGAAACGCCCCGGCCGAGGCGGCGGGAACGCCCCGTCCGAGGCGTGAGAGCGCCCCGGCTACGGCGCGACGACGACTTCCTGCGCGGCGGCCGTGGCGTCGGCGAGCAGCGGGGCGTCCACCGGCACGTTGCGCTTGACCAGGGCGAGCGCGATGGGGCCCAGTTCGTGGTGGCGGGCCGAGGTGGTCACGAAGCCGATCTTGCGGCCCTCCTCCCCCTCCTCGGCGAGGCGGACGGCGGCGCCGTGCGGCGGCAGCAGCACCTCGCTGCCGTCCAGGTGCAGGAAGACGAGGCGGCGCGGGGGCTTGCCGAGGTTGTGCACGCGGGCCACGGTCTCCTGGCCCCGGTAGCAGCCCTTGTCGAGGTGGACGGCGCTGCCGAGCCAGCCCAGTTCGTGCGGGATGGTGCGGTGGTCGGTCTCGAAGCCGAGCCGGGGCCGGCACGCCTCGACGCGCAGCGCCTCGTGGGCGAGCAGCCCGATCGCGGGCCCCGCGCTCCCGGCGAAGGACTCCAGGTCCGCGCGGGGCAGGAAGAGGTCCCTGCCGTGCGGGGTCTCGCGGACGACGGCGCCCGCGGGGGCCGGGGTGATCGAGCCGGCCGGGAGGTGCACGAGGGCGGTGTCCGCGGTGCGGTCGGCGACCTCGACGCGGTAGAAGAACTTCATGCTCTCCAGATAGGCGATGAGCGCCTCCTGGGTGCCGGGTTCGACGTGCGCCCACGTGGTCTCGCCGTCGTCGACGAGGTACAGGGCGTGCTCGATGTGGCCGTGCGCGGAGAGGATCAGCGCCTCGGTGGCCTGATGGGCGGGCAGCGCGCTGACGTGCTGGGTGAGCAGCAGGTGCAGCCACGCGAGCCGGTCGGAGCCGGTCACGGCGACCACCCCGCGGTGCGAGAGGTCGACGAATCCGGTGCCGTCGGCGAGGGCGCGCTGTTCGCGGAAGAGGTCTCCGTAGTGCGCGGCGACCCCGTCGTCCACGCCCTCGGCGGCGACGGCTCCGGGCAGCGAGAGGAACGGGCTCGGCCGGTGAGTCTTCATATCCACGAAGGGTACGACGGTGTGGCCCCGGCCCTTATTCCGCGTCGATCCCTGATTCCGCTTCGGTCCCCGATTCCGCCCCGGGCTCCTCGGCGGCGGCCCGCTTCCCGCAGTCCGCGCACTGGCCGAAGATCGCGAAGTGCTTCATGTCGGTGTCGAAGCCGAAGGTCTCGCGGAGCTTCGCGGTGAAGTCGGCGGCGACCCCCACGTCGGCCTCGATGACGTCCGTGCAGTTGCGGCACACCAGATGCAGATGGTGGTGGCGGTCGGCGAGATGGTAGGTCGGCGCCCCGTGCCCGAGGTGGGCGTGGCTGACGAGTTGCAGCTCCTCCAGGAGCTCCAGCGTCCGGTAGACGGTGGAGATGTTGACCCCGGAGGCGGTTCTGCGCACCTCACTGAGGATGTCGTCGGGGGTCGCGTGTTCCAGCGTGTCGACGGCCTCCAGCACGAGCTGGCGCTGCGGCGTCAGCCGGTACCCGCGCTGCCTGAGATCGCTCTTCCAGTCGGTGCTCACCACGGGCCCAGTGTAGGCAGGCGAGTTCAGTCCAGGACGAGTCCGAGCCGATCCCGCAGGGCCGCGTGCCCCTTCCCGGTCACCGACACGGCCCGCCCGCCCCCGATCCGCACCACCCAGCCCGCCTCGAAGGCCCGCGCGCACAGCGCGGCGCCCACCGCCCCGGCCAGGTGCGGGCGGCGTTCGGTCCAGTCCAGGCAGGAGCGGACGGCGGGCCTGCGGGAGGCGGTGGGCAGGGTGACGCCGTTCTCCGCGAGCCACTCCTTCCCGGCCCCGGTGAGCGCGGGACCGGCCGCCCAGTCCAGCAGCCCGCGCCCCGCCATCGCGTCGGTGACCGCGACGCCCAGGGCCCCGGCGAGGTGGTCGTAGCAGGTACGGCCCCGGGCGAGGGCCTTTTGCCGCCCGGCGACGGCGAGGCCGCGCGGCGGCCCGGCGGCCGGGGCGAGCGCCGCGAGCGACTCGACCAGCTCCGCGACCCGCTCGTCGGCGAGCCGCACGTACCGGTGCCGCCCCTGCCGCACCTCGCTCAGCAGCCCGCCGCGCACCAGCAGGTTCAGGTGCCCGGTCGCGGTGGACACGGCGACCCCCGCCGCGCGCGCCAGCTCGGTCACCGTCCAGGCCCGCCCGTCGAGCAGCGCGAGCGCGAAGGCGGCCCGCGTCCGGTCGGCGAACAGCCCGGCGACCGCCGCGAGGTCCGGCGCCGTCTCCGCGACCGCCACCACCGGCCCCGCGCCCGAAGTCGTCTTCATCCGTCCAGTGTCCCGCGCGGACACCTCGGCGGCCGCCGAAGCGCCGGCCGAGGTGCCCGGGAGGGGGGCATGCCGGAAGAGCCGGTGGACCGGCCCCTGGAAACCGGCCCTTGGAAGGCGAACGCCTTCCGGGAGGCGCCTACTTGAAGAAGGCGATCCCGTCGTCCGGCATGTCCGGGAGGTTGCGGGCCATGTCGGCGACCTCCTCGGGGGAGACGACCTTCTTGAGGTGGGCCGACATGTAGGGGCGCAGGGTGACCTCGGGGGTCTGCTTCTCGCCGACCCACATGAGGTCGCTGTTGACGTAGCCGTACAGCCGCTTGCCGCCGCTGTAGGGGCCGCTGGCCTCGGTGCGGGCCACGGCGTCGGTCACGACGTCGACCTGGGGCTTCTTGTCGGCCAGTTCGCCGTACCAGACCTCGACGACGCCCTCGTCACGGACCATGACGATCTCGACCTTGCGGTCCTTGTCCACCCGCCAGTAACCGGACTCCGACTCCAGCGGCCGCACCTTGTTGCCGTCCTTGTCGAGCACCCAGGTGTGCGAGTGGTACTCCAGGAAGGGCCGGCCGTCGTGGGTGAAGCTGGCCTCCTGGCCGAAGTTGCACTTCTCGGCGCCGGGGAAGTCGAAGACGCCCGCGCCCGCCCAGTCGCCCAGCAGGAAGGCGAGGGGGACGAGGTCGGGGTGGAGGTCGGACGGGATCTCGATCATGGTCTGCTCAGGCGATCTGTCGGAGACGACGGTCAAGGCGGCGGGGCCGCCGGGTGCGGTGCGCGACAGCGCGGCGGTACGGGGTCAGCGCTGGCCCTGGTACAGCTTCTTCAGGGAGAGCCCGGCGAACGCGACGACACCGACGCAGACGAGGACCAGCAGGGTGGTGAAGACGGCCTCAAGCACAGGTGCTCCTCGGATGAGCGGTTGGACGGCGGGACGGTAAAGAGCCGGGGCCCAGCTTAATGGGCCGGGCCCCGCCGCTCAGCCCGAGGTGGGCCGGCCGGGGCGGGGCGCCTCGCGGCGCGGCCCCGGCGGCCCGCCCGGCGCGCCACGGCCGGTGGGCCGCCCCCGGACCGCCGCCCCGTCCCGCCCCGCTCACCGCAACAGCTGCGTCTGGAGGATCAGCGTCTGGTGGAAGGGGACCGCCGAGAGGCCGCCCGCGCGGTCCTGGATCACCAGGGCCACCGTGTCGCCGCACTGGGCGTAGGCGTGCCGCACCCGCTTCTTCCCGTACGGCTCGGACTCGGCGTACACGTGGAAGTCGCCCGTGAGGTCCCAGCCGTCCGGCAGGGACCAGCCCTCGTCCATGTCGCTGGAGCACGCGCCCCTTCGGCCTCCGTCGCCTCCCCGGACACGCCTTCACCCCCGGTCGGCTCCCCGGACGCGCCCCCGGCCTCCGCCACCTCCACGGGCGACCCCGCGTCTCCCGCCGCCCGGACAGAACCCTGAGCTTCCACAGAACCCCCCACAGGGGTGTGTGAAGCGTGGATTCCGCGTCCACGCGCACAGGAGACCTGCGGCCCGGGGATCTCGTTGTACGGAACATGATTACGATTCGGCCATGGCAGAGAAGCTGGTGATCAAGGTGACGGCCGGGGCCGACGCCCCCGAGCGGTGCTCCCAGGCGTTCACGGTCGCGGCGGTGGCCGCGGCGAGCGGGGTGGAGGTCTCGCTGTGGCTCACGGGCGAGTCCGCGTGGTTCGCGCTGCCGGGGCGGGCGGCCGGGTTCGCGCTGCCGCACGCGGCGCCGCTGCCCGAGCTGATCGAGACGGTCCAGGGCGGCGGGCTGATCACCCTGTGCACGCAGTGCGCGGCCCGGCGGGACATCACGCAGGCCGACGTCCTGGAGGGCGTACGGATCGCGGGCGCCCAGGTGTTCGTCAGCGAGATCATGAAGGACGGCGTGCGGGCGCTCGTCTACTGAGGCCGGTCGGGGCGGTCGTCTACTGAGGCCGGTCGGGGCGGTCAGCGGCGCGGCCCCGGGCCCCTCGGGTCGTCCCACCACCGGTCCTCGGGCCCGCGCCGGTTCGCGACGATCGCGGCGACCGGCGGGATGACCATGGCCACGACGCACATGCCGACCGCCGCCGGGACCGACCAGACGCGGACGACCGTCCAGGCGAGGACGAACAGGGCCAGGCACACCCCCATCATCAGGAAGTAGCCGCGGCGCCGGCGTGCGTACATGCCTCCAGCGTAGGCCCGTCGCGGCGCGGGCCCCAGCGCTCGCGGCCGCGGCCGCCCGCGAAGGGGGGACCACGACGGCCGGAGGGCCGCCCCCGGGGAGCCGGCCGGTGTCCGGCTTCCTCCGGGTGCGGCCCTCCGGCACGCGGGACCCGTACTCCGGGCGTCAGGCCGTCACACGGCGATGGCGACCTCGGCCAGGCCCCCGGTCTGCGCGACGACCGTGCGGTCCGCCGTCCCGCCGGGGACGAGCGCGCGCACGGTCCACGTGCCCTCGGCCGCGTAGAAACGGAACTGCCCGGTCGCCGAGGTCGGGACCTCGGCGGTGAACTCGCCGGTCGAGTCCAGCAGCCGGACGTAACCGGTGACGGGCTCGCCGTCGCGGGTCACCTGGCCCTGGATGGTGGTCTCACCGGGCTTGATGGTCGAGGCGTCCGGGCCGCCGGCCTTCGCTCCGCACATAGAACTTCTCCTGTAGCAGGTCGGGGGTGGTGAGGGGTGCGCCTGGGCGGCGCCTTACTTGGCCGCGCCCAGCTCGATCGGGACGCCGACGAGGCTGCCGTACTCGGTCCAGGAACCGTCGTAGTTCTTGACGTTCTGGACGCCGAGCAGCTCGTGCAGCACGAACCATGTGAGCGCCGAGCGCTCGCCGATGCGGCAGTACGCGATGGTGTCCTTCGCGAGGTCGACCTGCTCGTCGGTGTAGAGCTGCTTCAGCTCCTCGTCCGACCTGAAGGTGCCGTCGTCGTTGGCGTTCTTCGACCACGGGATGTTGCGGGCGCTCGGCACGTGGCCGGGGCGCTGCGACTGCTCCTGCGGAAGGTGGGCCGGGGCGAGCAGCTTGCCGCTGAACTCGTCGGGCGAGCGGACGTCGACGAGGTTCTCGGTGTTGATGGCCTTGACCACGTCGTCGCGGAACGCGCGGATCGAGGTGTCCTGCGGCTTCGCCTTGTACGAGGTGGCGGGACGGTTCGGCACCTCGGAGCCGTCGACCAGATCGCGGGAGTCCAGCTCCCACTTCTTGCGGCCGCCGTCGAGCAGCTTCACGGAGTCGTGGCCGTAGAGCTTGAAGTACCAGTAGGCGTAGGACGCGAACCAGTTGTTGTTCCCGCCGTAGAGAACGACGGTGTCGTCGTTCGCGATCCCGCGCGCGGAGAGCAGCTTCTCGAAGCCCTCCTGGTCGACGAAGTCGCGGCGGACCGGGTCCTGGAGGTCGTCCTGCCAGTCGATCTTGACCGCGTTCCTGATGTGGTTCTTGTCGTACGCGGACGTGTCCTCGTCGACCTCGACCACGACGACCTTCGGGTCGTCAAGGTGGGCCTCGACCCAGTCGGCGTCTACCAGGACGTCACTGCGGCTCATACTTCTCTCCTCCGGGGCAGGTGCGGCGGGCTGTTCGGGAAGGGGGCGGACGGGCGCCGGGGCCGGTGCGCGACGCTCCCCGGGCGGGGGAGCCGGCGCGCGGGGCGGCGGTGGCGTACGGCGCGGGGAAGCGCGGGCCCGAGCGGGGCCGGCTCCCGGGCGGGTGGCCCGGTGGACGGGGCCCGCGGGGGCGTCAGAAGTGGCGACAGAGCATGGCGGCGACGCGGCACAGGTCCACTGCCCGCCGCTTCGTGAGGTCCGCCTGGTGCGTCATGGTTTCGATCGTAGGGATCGATTCCCGGACATGTCACCGGCGTATCGCATGGTGAGACCCGATTGTCCAATTACTGATACGCGATACGGGCTCCGGGGACGGGCGGGCAGGAGCGGGCCCGGCGCGGCGGCGTCCGCCCGCTCCTCGCTTCTGCGGTACGGACGTCCTTGTCTCGTACTACGGACGGGGCGGGCGGGGGGCGGCGCGGCCGGTGGGGCGCGGGGCGCGGGCGGTTGACGGCGCCGGGCCCCGGTGCCGGGGGTGTGCCTACCCGTCGAGCCGCAGGTTGGAACCCTTCAGGGTGATGCGGACCCCGTCGGGGGTCGCCCGCACCGAGTCCAGGCCGATCCCGGCCGGGAGGTTCTTGACCGTCTGCGCGAAGTCGGTGACCCCGCGCACCTCGCGTTCGGCGAGCGGTACGCCCAGGTCGGGCAGGGACGCGGCCCGTACGGTGATCCGGTCGCCGTCGGCGCCGAGGGAGCAGGGCACGACGAGGGCCTTGGGGAGCGTGTGGCCCAGGATCTTCGCCTTGACGCTGAGGTTGACGCGGCCCTTGCCGCCGTCGGACAGGGCGGTGACCTCGGCCTCGATCCCGGGCGCCAGCTCGATGGGCTCGGCGCGGGCGGCCTTGAGCAGTTCCGGGTAGCCGACGACGGCGGTGCCCGTGGCGCGGCGCGCGGTCGCCGAGGACCAGTCGCCGCCGAAGTCGACTTCGCGCAGTTCGGCGTCGACCGACCCGACCCGCAGGTGCCCGCCGCCCTCCCCGGTGTCCGCCTCGTAGTCCTTGATCCGGACGCCGACCTCGTCCAGGGTGCCGCCCGCGAGCTGGGTGAGGAACGGGAAGCCGTGGATGTCGACCTCGGGGGTGTCGCTGAGCCCCTCGCGCGAGCGCAGCTCGTCGGCCGCCCGGTTCTGCGCGTAGTGGACGGCGATCCGGTCGGCGGCGACGAAGAGGCCGCCGAGCACCAGGACGACGACGAGAAGTATTCGCAGAGCACGCATGATGCGCGGATTCCCCCGATTCCGCGTTCGAGTGGCGAACCCGGCGAGATGAGGCGAGACGACCGGCCCGTGGGCCCCGGCGCGGGGGCCGGGAGGGGCCGGTACAGAACCGCGGCGGTACCGGAGTCCGGCCGGTGCCGGGGCGTTCCGCGCGCCCCGGCACCGGCCGTGTGCCCGTACCTCTGTCCCGCTCCCGCCTGCCCGTTCCCCCTGTCCGCCCCCCGTCAGCCGCCGTCAGCCGACGAGGCGGCCCAGCAGGTACACGGCGGGGGCGGCGGCCGCGAGGGGCAGCGCCACGCCCGCCGTCATGTGGACGAAGCGCGAGGGGTAGTCGTAGCTCGCGACCCGGTGGCCGATCACCGCGCACAGCCCCGCGCCGAGGCCCACGAGCGCCCCGCCGGAACCGAGGCCGTTCAGCGAGCCGAGCAGGGCGCCGGCCCCGGCCGCGGCGATCAGCGCCACGGCCACGGACGCGGCGGTGGGCAGCGGCAGCGCCCGGACGAGGACCGCGAGGGCCACCGCGACCCCTCCCGCCTCGACGGCGTGGGGCGGGGCCGCGAGGTGCCCGGCCGCGAGGATCGCGAGGGCCGCCGACACGATCGTCGCGGTCAGCCCGTACAGCCGCTCGTCCGGGGAGGCGTGGCTGCGCAGTTGCAGGGTGACGCTCAGCAGGACCCATACGCCGAGGCTGCCGAGGATCGCCGCCGGCCCGTTGTCCCGGCCGGCCGCGAGGAGCGCGAGGTCCGCGACGAACCCGCCGAGGAAGGCGAGCGCGATGCCCTGCCGGGCCGGCCACATGCCGTTGAGCCGGAACCAGCCGGCCGCCGTGACCGCCTGGAGCAGCACGAGCGGGACCAGCAGCGCGTACTGCCCGAGGGCCGCGCCCCCGCACATCAGCAGCGCGAGCACGGCGGTCAGCCCGGCCGGCTGGACACCGGGCTCGATGATCGGCGAACGCCCCTCCGCGCGGGCCCGCTGGGCATCGGTGACCCGGGCGTTCCCGGTCAGCGTGGGCGGGCCGAACCCGGGCTCGGGGGCGGCGGTGGAGGCGGCGGCCGGAGGCACGGACGCGGCGGGGACCGGCGCAGGCCCCGGCCCCGGGGCGCCCAGCGGCTCGGCGTTCCCCGGGTATCCGTGGGAGTACGCGGGCGGCTGGGGCTGGAGTGGCGGCTGGGGCGCCCGGTGCGCTCCCGTACCCGCGCCCGTCCCCGGCCCCCCGCCGTACGTCTGCGGGGTGCCGTACGGGGGCTGCGGCTGGGAGGGAGCCGGCGGGGTGCCGCCGTACGAGGGCTGCGGGTGGGCGGGCTGCGGATGGGCGGGTGCCCCGTGGGTCCCGTGGGTCCCGTGGGCCCCGTGGGTCGCCTGGGCCCCCTGGGTCCCGTGGGCCCCCTGGTCCCCGTAGGTCCCGTGCGCCTCGCCGTACCCGTAGCCGCCGCCGTGGGGCTGCTGTCCGGTCACGCCCCCGTTCTGCCCCGGCGCGGGCGGCGGGGTCGCGGGGCCGCCCGGGGCCGCCGGATGCGCGGCGGGGGGCTTGGGCAGGTAGGCCGTCTCCTCGGCCGCGTTGACCGGCGGCTGGAAGCGGGTCTCCCAGGTCTGGGTCTGCCAGGTCTGGGTGAGCTGCGACTCGTCCCGCGTCGCGCCGTGCTGCTCACCGTTCGGCCACTGCGGCTGTCCCGTCGGCCACTCCTGCTGACCGGTGGGCCACTCCTGCTCAGGCGGCCGCTGCCGCCCGTACGGATCGTGGGGCTGATTGCTCATGGTTGGGGGTTCACCCTCCTGCGAACGGCGGGAGCACCTCGACCGTGCCGCCCTCGGCCAGCCGTACCGTCTCATGCCGCCGGCCGCCCACCGGGTCCCCGTCGATCAGGAACGAGCAGCGCACGAGGACGCGGGACAGCTCACCGGGATGGCGTTCGCGGGCCTCCGCGAGCGCCTCGGCCAGGGTCCGCGCGTCGTACGGCTCCTCGGCGACTCCGGCGGCGGCCTTCGCCGCGGCCCAGTACCGCACGGTGCCCACTGCCACGGGTCGCTCCCTTCCGCTTCCTACGGCTTCGGCGAGCGCCGTGCCCGTGGGCCGGCCGCTCAGATCAGGTACGTCCTACACGTCGGCACGCTCGTACGTGCCGCACCCATCATGGCGCCTGCCCGGCCGGGCCCCGTAACGGGCGGGGCCGGACGGCGGCTCAGCCCCGGGCCCGGCGGTCCGGGACGGCGTCCCGCGCCCAGCGCGCGATCCGCTCCAGCAGCGCGTCGTCCGCGGCGTGCTCGGCGTGGCCCATGCCGGGTTCGAGCCACAGTTCCGCGTGGCCGTCCGAGGCGGCGGCCAGCATCCGGGGGTGGTCCACCGGGAAGTACGGGTCGCGCTCCCCGTGCACGAGCAGCAGCGGGGTCGGCGCGATGAGCGGGACGGCGGCCGTCGGCGACAGCGGCACCGGGTCCCAGTCGCGGTCGTGGATACGGGTGCGCAGCCCGACCCGGCCCACGACGCGGCCCAGCGGACGGGTCACGAGCCAGTGCAGCCGCCGCATCGGGGCCGTGCCCCGGTAGTACCACCGGGCCGGGGAGCTGACGGCGACGACCGCGTCGGTCCTGGCCACCGAGACGGACACGGTCCGGGCCCCGGGACCGTCGACGGCCGGCCCCTCGGGACGGTCGCCCCCGGGCGCCTCGGGCCCGGCGGTCTCCGGGGCACCCGCTCCCTCTCCCGGCCCCGCCTCCTCCCGCTTCCCCTGCCGCTCCCGCTCCCGCTCCTGCTCTCCGCTCACCCGGTCGGCGGTACCGGGCGCCCCGGTTCGCGCTTCCGTGCGCCCCCCGTCCGCCTCCCCCGCCGGTCCGGCCGCCACGCCGGGCGCGGGGGCGGGTGTCTCACCGGCCGCCGCGCCGTGCAGGGCGGCGTGCCGCAGGACGACGGAGCCGCCCATCGAGAAGCCCACGGTGATCACGCGGCTGTGTCCGAGGGACCGCGCCCAGGTGACGGCGGCCGCCAGGTCGAGCACCTCCCGGTCGCCGACCGTGGAGCGGCCCCCGGAGCGTCCGTGGCCCCGGAAGGAGAAGGTCACGACCGCCGCGTACCGGGCGAAGACCCGGGCCGCGCGGCGCACGTGCGGACGTTCCAGATCGCCCGTGAAGCCGTGCGCGAGGACGATCACCGGCCCGCCGACCGGCCCCGGACCAGGCTCGTAGGCGGCCTCGATCCGCACCCCGTCGTCCGTGCGCAGCAGGGCCCCGGCGCGCCCCCGGGTAGCCGTGCGGGAACCGTCGGTGACTTGAGGGATGGCGTTCGAGTCTGCCGGAGGAGAACTCATGTGGGCTATTCTGCTCGGCAGAGGACCTGGGCAGCGAAGCCCCCGGGTCCTTTCGTGCTTTCCGGCGCGTTGTATACGACCGGGTCCTCCCGGCGTCTACCAGGCGGCGGAGTGCGCGGCGCACCTCCGGGACGCGGGGTGCGCCCGGCTTCCACGTACGAAGTAGTGCCGCATCTCCTCCGGCCCGCGGGCCGGGGGAACCCATCGGTACCGAGGAGGAACCACGTGATGGGCGAGCGAGACGAGCACCACCATCCCAGCCGGCCGGCCCCCGTACGGAAGGCAGGTGAGCCCCGATGAGTTCCCTGCTGCTTCTGACCAACGCCCTCCAGCCGTCCACGGAGGTGCTTCCGGCGCTCGGTCTGCTGCTGCACAACGTCCGGGTCGCGCCGGCCGAGGGGCCCGCGCTGGTGGACACCCCGGGCGCCGACGTGATCCTGGTCGACGGCCGTCGTGACCTGCCGCAGGTCAGGTCCCTGTGTCAGCTGCTGCGCTCCACCGGGCCGGGCTGTCCGCTGGTCCTGGTCGTCACCGAGGGCGGTCTCGCGGCCGTCACCGCCGACTGGGGCATCGACGACGTGCTGCTCGACACGGCGGGCCCCGCCGAGGTCGAGGCGCGGCTGCGGCTCGCGATGGGCCGCCAGCAGATCACCGCCGACGACAGCCCCATGGAGATCCGCAACGGCGACCTCTCCGTGGACGAGGCGACCTACAGCGCGAAGCTCAAGGGCCGGGTCCTGGACCTGACCTTCAAGGAGTTCGAGCTGCTCAAGTACCTCGCGCAGCACCCGGGCCGGGTCTTCACCCGCGCCCAGCTCCTCCAGGAGGTGTGGGGCTACGACTACTTCGGCGGCACCCGCACCGTGGACGTCCACGTGCGGCGGCTGCGCGCGAAGCTCGGTCCCGAGCACGAGTCCCTGATCGGGACCGTCCGGAACGTGGGCTACCGCTTCGTGACCCCGGAGAAGCCGGAGCGCGAGCGCGGCGAGAAGGCGGAGGCGCGAGGCGCGGGAAGCGGCGGGACGAGCACGGCCGACGCGGTCGGCGAGTCCGCCGGGACTCCGGCGAAGACCGAGGTCACCGCGGCTTCGGAGAGCTGAGCGGGAGGTCCGTCCCGCGCCGGCCGGCCACCGGCCTCCGGCGCGGGAGGGACCGCCGCGCGCGGGGCCCGCGACCCCGCCCGGGAGGGGCCCGTCTCGGCCCGTGGGACGGCTGTTCATCCCGCGTAGACTGCCCGGCGTGGCCAAGGTGACGAGGGACGACGTGGCGCGGCTGGCGGGGACTTCGACCGCCGTCGTGAGCTACGTCATCAACAACGGACCCCGGCCGGTCGCCCCGGCCACGCGCGAGCGTGTCCTCGCCGCCATCAAGGAGCTGGGCTACCGGCCCGACCGGGTGGCGCAGGCGATGGCCTCGCGCCGCACCGATCTCATAGGACTGATCGTCCCCGACGCGCGGCAGCCCTTCTTCGCGGAGATGGCGCACGCCGTCGAACAGGCCGCCGCCGAACGCGGCCAGATGGTCCTGGTCGGCAACTCCGACTACCTCGACGAGCGCGAGGTGCACTACCTGCGGGCCTTCCTCGGGATGCGGGTCTCCGGGCTGATCCTGGTGAGCCAGGGCCCGAGCGAGACGGCCGCCGCCGAGATCGACGTGTGGGACGCCCGCGTCGTCCTGCTGCACCGCCGCCCCTCCCCCATCGACGACGTCGCGGTGGTCACCGACGACGTGGGCGGCGCGCAGCTCGCGACCCGCCACCTCCTGGAGCACGGCGTGCCGTACGTGGCCTGCCTGGGCGGTACGGAGGAGACCCCGGCCGAGGGCGACCCGGTGTCCGACCACATCGAGGGCTGGCGCCGGGCGATGTCGGAGGCGGGCCTGTCCACCGCGAACCGCCTGTTCCAGAGCCCGTACAACCGGTACGACGCCTACCGGGTGGGCCTGACGCTGCTGGCCGGGCCCAGCCGTCCGCCGGCCATCGTGTGCGCGACCGACGACCAGGCCATCGGCATCCTGCGGGCGGCGCGCGAGCTGCGCATCGACGTCCCCGGGGAGCTGGCCGTGGCGGGCTTCGACGACGTCAAGGAGGCGGCGCTCACCGATCCGCCGCTGACCACGGTCGCCTCCGACCGTACGGCGATGGCGCGGGCCGCCGTCGACCTCGTCCTGGACGACGCGCTGCGCGTCGCGGGCTCGCGCCGTGAACGGCTGCGGGTGTTCCCCTCCCGGCTCGTCGTCCGCCGGTCCTGCGGCTGCGCCTGAACGCGGCGGCCGCCCGTCCCCCCAGCCGGGGCCTCTCGCGTCCTTATACCGGGCAAACAAGGTTCTGCCGGGCTTCTCAGGACGGTCTCAGGGGACTCTCATGCTCGGCGGACACGCTGAGTGCATGACCGAGAGCCACCGCCACGAGGGCGGAACCCCGCAGCCGCAGTCCTCCTCCGCGTTCGACGGCGCCGGCTACCCGCCGCCGCCCGCGCAGCCCCCGTACACCGACGCCGGGCGGGCCCAGGACCCGTACGCCACCGCCGGGCAGGCCACCGCGCGGGACCCGTACGCCCCCTACGCCCACGCCGACGGGACGGGCGCGGCGCCCGCCCCCGCTCCGCGCCGCAGGCGGCGGCTGGGCGGGCCCGCGGGGCTGCTCGCGGCGGTCGCGGTCGCGGCGGCGGTGGTGGGCGGCGGGACCTCGTACGGCATCCAGCAGCTGACCGGCGGGCACAGCGAGTCGGCGAGCGCTCCGGTCGCGGGCACCCAGGTCGCGGCCGGCAGCAGGGGCACCGTCGCGGGTGTCGCGCAGGCCGTGAGCCCGGCCATCGTGGAGATCAGCGCCAGTTCGGACGCGGGGCAGTCGACGGGCGCGGGTGTCGTCATCACCTCCGGCGGCGAGATCGTCACCAACAACCACGTGATCTCGGGCGCCCGGCAGATCAAGGTGACGCTGTCGAGCGGCAAGTCGTACACCGCGAAGACCGTCGGCACCGACAGCGGCAAGGACCTCGCCCTGATCAAGCTCCAGGGAGCCTCGGGGCTGAAGGCGGCGACCCTCGGCGACTCCGACCACCTCAAGGTCGGTGACGAGGTCGTCGCGATCGGCTCCCCCGAGGGCCTGAGCGGCACCGTGACCAGCGGTATCGTCTCGGCGCTCGACCGGGACGTGACCGTCGCGAAGGAGGGCGGCCAGGACTCGCAGCAGCAGCAACAGCAGCAGCAGCAGGGCCGGGGCGGCTTCGGCGGCGGGTCGGACGACGGGAACGAGTGGCCGTTCTCCTTCGGCGGCGAGCAGTTCAACGGCGACACCGGCTCCTCCACCACGACGTACAAGGCGATCCAGACGGACGCCTCCCTCAACCCGGGCAACTCCGGCGGCGCGCTCATCGACATGAACGGCGCGATCGTCGGCATCAACTCGGCGATGTACTCGTCGGGTTCCGCGCAGTCCTCCTCCTCGGACGCCGGCAGCGTGGGCCTGGGCTTCGCCATCCCCGTCAACACGGTGAAGGCGGACCTGGACCACCTGCGCTCCGGCGCCCAGGACTGAGCGGGCCGGGACGGCGGGGCCGGGCGCTCCCCGTGCGAGGCTTGGACCCGTCAACGTGCCCGGACCGCGCGCCGCTCGCGGCGGACGGTCCGGGCGGCGCGGAACAGGTACGGGACCTGCGAGGAGCGAGTGTCATGAGCCCCGCCGAAGGCGAGCGCGAGCAGCATCAGCAGCGGATTCTCGTCGTGGACGACGACCCCGCCGTACGGGAGGCGCTGCGCCGCAGCCTCGCCTTCGAGGGGTACGACGCGGAGGTCGCGGTCGACGGCCACGAGGCGCTGGCCAAGGCCGGGAGCTACCGGCCCGACCTCCTCGTCCTGGACATCCAGATGCCCGGCATGGACGGGCTGACCGCCGCGCGCAGGCTGCGCGCGGCCGGTTCGACCACGCCGGTCCTCATGCTGACCGCCCGCGACACCGTCGGCGACCGGGTCACCGGCCTGGACGCGGGCGCCGACGACTACCTCGTCAAGCCCTTCGAACTCGACGAGCTGTTCGCCCGCATCCGGGCGCTGCTGCGGCGCAGCGCCTACGCGGCGGCCCGGGACGCGGCCGACGCCGACGAGGTGCTGTCCTTCGCCGACCTGCGGATGAACCTCGCGACCCGCGAGGTGACGCGCGGCGAGCGCCCCGTCGAGCTGACCCGCACCGAGTTCACGCTGCTGGAGATGTTCCTCGCCCACCCCCGGCAGGTCCTCACCCGCGAGCAGATCCTCAAGGCCGTGTGGGGCTTCGACTTCGAGCCGAGCTCCAACTCCCTGGACGTGTACGTGATGTACCTGCGCCGCAAGACGGAGGCGGGCGGCGAACCGCGCCTCGTGCACACGGTGCGCGGGGTGGGCTACGTGCTGCGCACGGGCGGGGCCGAGTGATCCGCCGCTTCAGCAGCCTGTCCCTGCGCTCCCGGCTCGGCCTGCTGACGGCGGCGGCGGTGGCGATCGCGGTCGCGGCGGTCTCGGTGGCCTGCTGGTTCATCGTGCAGGGGAAGCTGTACGGCGAGATCGACTCGGACCTCAGGCACAAGGTGCCCGACGTGTCGCTGCCGAGCCTCGTCAAGGTCATCGAGCAGTGCCCGTCCTCGCCGCAGCCGCAGGACGGTCCGCAAGCCCCGCAGCCGTACTACGTGGAGATCGTGCGCGCGGACGGAGCGGCGTGCGTGTACGCCGACTCGGCGGGCACGGTGAAGACCGCCCGGAGCGACCGGCGCATCGCCGAGGAGGGCACGGGCTACGGCTTCCGCGACGGGACCACGGCGGACGGGACGAGCGTCCGCGTCCTGACGACGGCGATCACCGGCAACGGCGTGCGGTCGAACGTGGCCATGCTCATCGCCTACCCCCTCTCCGACACCCGCTCCACCCTCAACGAACTCGCCCTCATCCTGCTCCTCGTCTCCGGCATCGGGGTCCTCGGCGCGGGCGGGGCCGGTGTCTGGGTCGCGCGCACCGGGCTGCGGCCGGTCAACGACCTGACGCGGGCCGCCGAGCACATCGCGCGCACCGACGACCTGACGACCCGTATCCCGGTCGCGGGCGACGACGAGATCGCGCGCCTCTCGCTGTCCTTCAACAGCATGACCGCCTCCCTCGCCTCCTCCCGCGAACTCCAGCAGCAGCTCATCGCGGACGCGGGCCACGAACTGCGCACCCCGCTCACCTCCCTGCGCACCAACGTCGAACTGCTCGTACGCAGCGAGCAGACGGGCCGGGCGATCCCCCCGGAGGACCGCAGGGAACTCCTGGAGTCGGTCAAGGCGCAGATGACGGAACTCGCGCTGCTCATCGGGGACCTCCAGGAACTGTCCCGGCCGGACGCGGGCCAGCACGGGCCGCTGGAGATCGTCGGCCTGCACGAGGTCGCCGAGACGGCGCTCAAACGGGCCAGGCTGCGCGGGCCGCACCTCACGATCGACTCCGCCCTCTCCCCCTGGTACGTGCGCGGGCAGCGGCCCGCGCTGGAACGCGCCGTCGTCAACGTCCTCGACAACGCGGTCAAGTTCAGCCCCGAGGGCGGCACGGTCGAGGTGCGGCTGACGGACGGCGCGCTGACGGTGCGCGACCACGGCCCCGGCATCCCGGCCGGGGACCTGCCGTACGTCTTCGACCGCTTCTGGCGCTCCCCGCGGGCCCGCGCCCTGCCCGGCTCGGGCCTCGGCCTGTCCATCGTCGCCCGCACCGTACGCGGCATGGGCGGCACGGTGGACCTCGCGGCGGCCGAGGGGGGCGGCACCGTTGCGACCGTACGGCTGCCGGGGGCGCCGGCCCCGCCGCCCGCCGAGGCCCCGGACGGGGCGCCGGCCGCCGGGCAGGCGGAGGGCTGACCGGGGCCGGGCCGTGGCCGTCAGCGCCGCCCCGCGCTCCGGCGGGCGTCCGGGGCCGAGGCGAGCGCGGCGCGTTCCTGTTCGCGGTCGATGTCGGCGGCGAGGTCCTCGCCCGAGAGCAGGTCGTGCGCGTGCGGGCCCCGGTCCTCGTCCTCGTCGGTGGCCTGCTCGGGGTGGCGGGCCCGCCAGTACGGGTTGTCGTGCGGGAGGCGGCCCGAGACCCGGCCGTACATCCCGCAGCACAGGATCAGCAGGCCCATCACGAAGCTGAAGATGACGTTGCTCATCCGGAAGTCGAGGATGTTGGCCGCCCGGTCCAGGACGAAGACGTGCGCGAAGCCGCTGAGCACGAACAGCGCGCCGACGACCATGTTCACCGTCGAGGCGATGTTCCCGCCGATGACGGCGGCGACCGCGAGGACCGAGCCGAAGACCAGCGAGAGCACGCTGAGCACCCCGTTGGTCGACAGCCCGGCGATCTCCTGGCCGCTCGTGTCGAAGGGGCTGAGCTGGTCGGCGAGCCCCAGGCAGCCGAACACGACGAGCAGCAGCCCGCACCCCGCCGCGCCCCAGCGGTAGACCCCGGCCAGTTTGCGGTCGGTGGGCAGTCCGTCCTCTAGCTTCATCGCCGTCCTCCGTTTCGCGGGCCGCGCTCCGGCCCCACCCCTCAGCCTCGGCCCACCCGCCGTCCGGCGCGAGCCGAACGCCCCGGCACAGGCGTACGGGCGGCCGGCTACAGGAGGGGGTCGCCGTAGGGAAACGGTGACGGGGCGCGCCCCGTCTCAGGCGAGGAAGCCGCCCCGCTCCAGCGCCGAGAGTTCCCGTACCGCCGCCTCCAGCAGCATCCGGTCCCGGTACTCGGTGAGCAGTTCTCCGGCCCGCGCGGCGGGCAGCCAGCGGATCTCGTCCACCTCGTCGCCGGACTCGAACGTGCCGGACAGCGCCTCGGCCACCCAGTAGGCGACCACCTTGGGGCGGCCGCGCGCGAGGTAGCGCACGGTGGGCAGGGGGCGGTCCGGGCGGCAGGCGCGGCCCGTCTCCTCGGCGACCTCGCGCAGCGCCGCGCCCAGGTAGTCCTCGCCGGGCTTCAGCTTGCCCTTGGGGTGCGACCAGTCGTCGTACTTCGGGCGGTGCACGAGGCAGAACTCGCGCGCCGCGCCGTCCGCCCGGCGCCACAGGACGCAGCCGGCCGCGCGCACCGGCCCGGCCGGCTCCGGCCGGGCCGTGCCGGTCACCGCGCCCACGCCGTCTCCCGCCGCCAGGCCCGGTGGAAGGCGTACCGGGCGGCCTCGACCTCGTGGCGCTGGTCGGCGTGCAGGACGCCGAGGGAGTACGCGGTGGCCGGGGCGATCCTCGGGGTGCGCGCGGCGGAGGCGGCGGCCGAGGCGGCCTCGGCGGCGTCGCGGTGCCGGTCCAGGGCCTGCGCGGCGCCGCGCAGATCCGGATCGTCCGCGCCGGTCATCGCCTCGACGGCGTACCGGCGCAGCCGCAGCAGTTGCCGGGCCCGCAGCCACGGCGTGTCCTGCGCCTCGGTGTCCTCCGCGCCGAGCACGAGGGCCTGCGCGTTGTACGGCACCCCGGCGCGGCCCAGCGGCAGCGCGGTGACGGCCTCGTCGAGCCGCTCGGCGGCCCGCTCGGCGAGCGGGCCCGGCGCCGCCGGGTCCCCGGCCCCGGCGCCCGCCCGCAGCGGCACCTCGCTCGCGAGGACCGCGACGCTGTCGGCGACGGCGTGGAAGCGCCCGGAGCCGAGCGCGACGAGCGCCGCCGAGTGCGCCCGGTTGCGGGCCAGGGTGAGCTGCCGCTCCAGGAGCGCCCCGGCGCGCGCGGCCCCCACCGACAGTGCTCCCGCCGCGCCCCCGCCCCGCGCGGTCAGCACGGCCGCCGCGCCCCGGGCCTGCGGCAGCACGGGCGCGGGGGCGCTCGTCTGCGAGAGGCGGTGCAGGGCGCCCAGCAGCCGTTCGAGGCGTTCGGCGTAGGCCCCTTCCCGGCCCAGGGTGCCCGCGAGCCATCCGAGTTCGGTGCGCAGGGTGTCGGCCCAGTCCGGGTCGAACAGCGGGCGGAAGGTGTGCAGGGTCGCGTCGATCCTGCGGGCCGTGCGGCGCAGCGCGCGGGCCGCCTCGGCGGCGTCCGGGGCGGCCGTACCGCTCTCCCGTTGCAGGCGCAGCGCCCGCAGGAACCCGGTGGCCTGCTCCCGCAGGTAACCGGCGGCCGGCCCGCCCGGGACGGGGGGGTCAAGTGGTCGTGGTGCCACGCCTGCGCCTCCGCGCGTCGATGAGCAGTTCCTGCACATTGGGGAGCGGCTGCCCGTCCTGGTCGGTGGCGTGCCGGTTCCACTCGCCGTCGGGGCCCAGGTGCCACGAGGCGGTGGTGTCGGACATGCCGGTCTCCAGGAACCGGCCGAGGGCAGCGCGGTGGGCGGGGTCGGAGACCCGGACGAGGGCCTCGATACGGCGGTCGAGGTTGCGGTGCATCATGTCGGCGCTGCCGATCCACACCTCGGTGTCGCCGCCGTTGCCGAAGGCGAAGACCCGGGAGTGCTCCAGGAAGCGGCCGAGGACGGAACGCACCCGGATGTTCTCCGAGAGGCCCGGCACCCCGGGCCGCAGCGCGCAGATCCCGCGCACCCACACGTCGACGGGCACCCCGGCCATCGCGGCGCGGTAGCACGCGTCGATGATCGCCTCGTCGACCATCGAGTTGGCCTTGATGCGCACGTACGCGGGCCGCCCGGCCCGGTGGTGCGCCACCTCCTTCTCGATGCGCGCTATCAGCCCGTCGCGCAGCGACTTCGGGGCGACGAGCAGCCGCCGGTAGGTCTCGCGCCGCGAGTAGCCGGAGAGCCGGTTGAACAGGTCGGAGAGGTCGGCGCCGACCTGCTGGTCGGCGGTGAGCAGACCGAGGTCCTCGTAGAGCCTGGCGGTCTTCGGGTGGTAGTTGCCGGTGCCGACGTGCGAGTAGCGGCGCAGCGTGTCGCCCTCCTGGCGGACCACGAGCGACAGCTTGCAGTGCGTCTTGAGGCCCACCAGCCCGTACACGACGTGGCAGCCGGACTCCTCCAGCTTGCGCGCCCACTTGATGTTGGCCTGCTCGTCGAAGCGGGCCTTGATCTCGACGAGGACGAGGACCTGCTTGCCGGACTCGGCGGCGTCGATGAGGGCGTCGACTATCGGGGAGTCGCCGGAGGTGCGGTACAGCGTCTGCTTGATCGCGAGGACGTCCGGGTCGGCCGCCGCCTGCTCCAGGAACGCCTGCACGGAGGTGGAGAAGGAGTCGTAGGGGTGGTGCAGCAGGACGTCCCGCTCGCGTACGGCGGCGAAGATGTCGGGCGCGGAGGCCGACTCGACCTCGGCGAGGTCGCGGTGGGTGCCCGCGATGAACTTCGGGTACTTCAGCTCGGGCCGCTCCAGGGAGGAGATCCCGAACAGCCCGGTCAGGTCGAGCGGACCGGGCAGCGGGTAGACCTCGACGTCGGAGATCTTCAGCTCCCGCACCAGCAGGTCCAGGATGTACGGGTCGATCGACTCCTCGACCTCCAGCCGCACCGGCGGGCCGAAGCGGCGCCGCATGAGTTCCTTCTCCAGCGCCTTGAGCAGGTTCTCCGCGTCGTCCTCCTCGACCTCCAGGTCCTCGTTCCTGGTGAGCCGGAACATGTGGTGCGCGAGCACCTCCATGCCGGGGAACAGCTCCTCCAGGTGCGCGGCGATGACGTCCTCGATGGGCACGTACCGGTCGGGCGCGGCCTCCAGGAAGCGGCTGAGCAGCGGCGGGACCTTGACCCGCGCGAAGTGCCGGTGGCCGCTGACGGGGTTGCGCACGACGACGGCGAGGTTGAGCGAGAGCCCCGAGATGTACGGGAAGGGGTGCGCGGGGTCGACGGCCAGCGGCGTCAGCACCGGGAAGATCTGGTTGCGGAACAGCGTGAACAGCCGCGCCTGCTCCTTCTCGGTCAGCTCCGCCCAGCGCACGAGGTGGATGCCCTCGTCGGCGAGCGCGGGCAGGACGTCCTGCTGGAAGCAGGCCGCGTGCCGGGCCATGAGTTCGCGCGAGCGGGTCCAGATCAGCTCCAGCACCTCGCGGGGCAGCAGCCCCGAGGCGGAGCGGGTCGCGACACCGGTCGCGATGCGCCGCTTGAGCCCGGCGACGCGGACCATGAAGAACTCGTCGAGGTTGCTCGCGAAGATCGCGAGGAAGTTGGCGCGCTCCAGCAGCGGGGTGCGCGGGTCCTCGGCCAGTTCCAGGACCCGCTCGTTGAAGGCGAGCCAGCTGCGCTCCCGGTCCAGGAAACGGTTGGCGGGCAGCTCCGCGCCGCCCGAGGTGTCCTCGTACACGTCGAGGTCGGAGTCGAGGTCCGGTTCCAGGTCCGAGTCCCCGGAGCGGACCACCGTCGGCCGGTGCGCGGCGAGCGGGCCGGCGGAGGAGCGGGGATGGACCGAGGCGCTGCTGCTGGACTGGGTCATGAAGTCATTCTTCCGCGTGGAACCCGTTCCAGGCGCGTCGAACGGCCCCTCTTCCCCGGCGGCCCCCGGCAGGGAGGCGGCGAGGCGGCGGGGCCCGTGGGGGGACGGTCCGGCGGTGGGGTCCCCGCTGGGACGGGGCTCGGGCACGGCGGGCTGCATTCCGCGAGCCTGCCGTGCCTTGCTGAATGACGGGTTACGGACACGTGGCGCGCAGTTTGCGCGCGGGGCTCCGGACGGGGGCGGAGGGCGACCGCCCCCGTCCGGCGGCCCGGTCAGCTCTCGGTGCGGTACATGAGGTCGGTCTCGTGCGTGGTGAAGCCGAGGCGTTCGTAGACGGCGACGGCCGCCGTGTTGTCCGCGTCGACGTAGAGCATCGCGGCCGGCAGTCCCTGGGCCGCCAGGTGCCGCAGCCCGATCGTGGTGAGCGCCTTGCCGAGCCCGCCGCCCTGCGCCCCGGGCCGCACCCCGACCACGTACACCTCGCCGAGCCCCTCCTCGGCGTGCACCTTGGTCCAGTGGAAGCCGACCAGTTCGGCGTCCTCGGTGCCCTCGTCGCGCACGGCGAGGAAGAAGCCCTTCGGGTCGAACCAGGGCTCGGCCATGCGGTCCTCCAGGTCGCGCCGCGTCAGGTTCCCCTGCTCGGGGTGGTGCGCGAACGCGGCGGCGTTCACCGCGAGCCAGTCCGCGTCGTCCTCGCCGGGCACGAAGGCGCGTACGGTGACGCCCTCGGGCAGTACGGGCTCGGGCAGGTCGAGCCGGTCCAGCGGCCGCCGCATCTGCCGCAGTTCGCGGAAGAGCGCGAGGCCGAGCACCTGCGCGAGGTGCCGGGCCGCCGGATGCCCGCCGTGCGCCCACACCCGCAGCCGCTTCCCGCTCGCGGCGAGCAGCGCCTTGCCGAGCGCCCGCCCGTGCCCCCGGGCCCGTAGCGCCGGATGCACGACCAGTTCCCCCGCGGGCGGCTCCACCGGATCGCTCCCGTCGAGCTGCGCGTACCCCGCGAGCGTCCCGTCCGCCGCGCTGAGCAGCAGGTGCAGCACCCCTTCCCTGGCCCCGCCCCGCAGGCGCAGCCGCCCCTGCTCGGACACGGCCTGCTGCCCGTCCCGCCGGGCGGCCTCGGCCAGCAGTTCACCGACCTCCCCGGCCTGCTGCGGGCTGAGGGCGTCCAGGGTCTCGATCCGACGGGGCGGCGTGGTCACGGCATCGCTGGTCATGGTCACGAGGGTACGGAAAGGGGCCGCGCGGGTCAGCTCGTGGGCTCCGTGCCCAGCACCGCGTCGGCCACCCGTGTGAGGTCCCCGGCGGAGGGCGGCGGGGCGCGCGGCCGTTCGGGGGCCCGGACCGGGAGCGGACGGCCGGTGGCCGCACGCGGCCGCGCGGGGGGCACCGGGCTGCCGCCCGTCACGGCTCCCGGCGAGGAGGACGCCGATCGCAGGGCCGCCCGCCTCGGCGTCCCCGAGGCCGTCGTCGCCGTCGGCCGCGGACAAGCCGGGCCCCTTCAGCCCGTCGAGCAGCCCGGTGAGGCCCGCGGGGCGGCGGCCCCCTTGGGCGGGTTCCACCGGCGGACTCCTGGACGGGCACCACCGGCGGTCCCGCGGAGCGGGTTCCACCGGCGGCCCCCCTCGGCAACCAGCTCGTAACCCGTATCCCCCTGTCGCGCTACGCGCGTTGACCATAGGCTGCGCTGCGCATGCCGCTTCTCGCCTGTCTTCTGGCGCACGCTCAGCTCGTGCGGGACGGGCCATCACCGAGGGGAACCGACTTGTCAGCCACACCACTTCACCCGAGACGCCGTACCCGGCGCCTGCTGGCCGTCGCGGCGGGACTGGCGACGGTGGGCGCGCTGTCGGCCGCGATGCCGGCCAGCGCCCAGACCGGCGGCCACGGACACGCGTCCGGTCACCACGGTCAGGACCACGGACACGGACACGGCGGTAAGGACAGGACCGTCGACGTCCAGCTGCTGTCCTTCAACGACTTCCACGGCAACCTGGAGGCCCCGTCCGGCTCCTCCGGCACGGTCAGCGAGATCCAGCCGGACAACACCACGAAGTCCGTCGCGGCGGGCGGTGTCGAGTACCTGGCCTCCTCCCTGCGCACGGCGCGCGAGGGCGAGAAGTACAGCGTCACGGCGGCGGCCGGCGACCTGATCGGGGCGAGCCCGCTGCTCTCCGGCCTCTTCCACGACGAGCCGACCGTCGAGGCGATGAACAAGATCGGCCTCGACGTCACGAGCGTCGGCAACCACGAGTTCGACGAGGGCGCCACCGAACTCGCCCGCATCCAGAACGGCGGCTGCCACCCCACCGACGGCTGCTTCGAGAAGGGGAAGAAGTTCCCCGGCGCCGACTACCCCTACCTCGCCGCCAACGTGACGAAGGAGAAGACCGGCAAGCCCCTCCTCAAGCCGTACACGGTGTGGAAGAAGGGCGACGTCAAGATCGGCTTCATCGGGGTCACCCTCGAAGGCACGCCGAACATCGTCACCGCCGAGGGCGTCAAGGGCCTGAAGTTCCACGACGAGGTCGAGACGATCAACAAGTACGCGAAGGAACTCGACCGCCAGGGCGTCAAGTCGATCGTGGCGCTCATCCACGAGGGCGGGCTGCCCGCGAACGGCGCCTACAACTACGACTGCGACTCCCCGGCGGCGGGCGGCGGCGTCTCCGGGCCCATCGTGGACATCGCCAAGGGCATCAGCCCCAAGGTCGACGCCCTCGTCACCGGCCACACCCACAACGCCTACGTGTGCACGATCCCCGACCCCTCGGGCAAGCCCCGCCTGGTCACCTCGGCCTCCTCCTTCGGCCGGCTCTACACGGACACGACGCTGACGTACGACAGGAAGACCAGGGACATCGTCCGTACGAAGGTCTCCTCCGCCAACCACGTCGTGAGCCGCACCCAGCCCAAGGCGCCGGACATGACCTCGCTGATCAGCCGCTGGAACACGCTCGCCGCGCCGGTCGCCAACCAGCCGGTCGGCTGGATCAGCGGGGACGTCCCGCGCGGTACGGGCCCCGAGCAGCCGCTCGGCGACCTCATCGCCGACGCGCAACTCGCCCACGGCCGGAGCCTCGACCCGAAGACCTCCCTGGCCCTGATGAACCCGGGCGGGGTGCGCGCCGACCTCGTGTACAAGGCGAGCGGCGCCGAGGGCGACGGCGTCGTCACCTACGGGGAGGGCTTCACCGTCCAGCCGTTCAGCAACACCGTCAACCTCGTGAGCCTGACCGGGCGACAGCTCGTCACCGCGCTCCAGCAGCAGGTCAGCGGCGCCAACGAGGCCGCGCCGAAGATCCTCCAGGTCTCCGAGGGCCTCACCTACACGCTCGACCTGACGAAGAGCGGCGCCGACCGCGTCGTGGCCGCCTCGGTGCGGCTGAACGGGGAGCCGATCGGCCCCGACACGGTCTACCGGGTCGCGATGAACAACTTCCTCGCGGGCGGCGGCGACGGCTTCGCCGCCCTCGCCCAGGGCACCGACCCGCTCGTGGGCAGCGACGACCTGAAGGCGTTCAACGACTACCTGACCGCCAACTCCTCGGCCGCCGACCCGATCGACCCGCCGGCCGCGCACCGCATCACGGTCGTCAAGTAGGCACACGTGCGGCCCTTCGCGCGGAGGGCCGTGTGACCCGTCGGTAAGAAGCGCGTCAACTAACCCGCGCATATGCCCGCTTAGCGGGCGCGGAGCTTGCGGCTGGGGGCCGGACGTATGGTCAACTGCGACGATGCGTTCCCCCCACCGCATAGCCCCGCCGTCCCCCGGAACCCCCGCCCACGCGACGACCCCCCACCCGTCGCACGTGTCTCCCGAAGCCCACGAGCCGTACGAGCCGTCCCACGAGCCGTACGCGCCGCGCTACACGAACCCGTACGAGGAACTCGCGGGGCTGGCCGACAACCCGCTCGACGACGTCCTGCGCTACGAGGACGGGACCGGGGCCGCCCCCGGCCACGAGGCGGGCTTCGACCCGGACGAGCCGTGGGCGCCGCCCAACCACCGGCGCGGCAGGCGCTTCTTCCGCCTCGCCGGGCTGCCCTTCGCGCTCAAGGCGTCCATCGCCGTCCTCACCCTGCTCGCCTTCCTGGCCCTCGGTGACCGCTGGGCCGTGCTCTACGCGGAGCACGAGGCGGCGGAGAAACTCAAGGACACGATGCACCTGGAGGCCACGCCCGAGGTCGACATCGGCGGCTTCCCCTTCGTCACGCAGCTGGCCCGCAAACGGCTCGACTCCGTCACGGTGACCGTCCCGGACGTGGCCGCCGACCGCGTCTCCCTCGCGAAGGTCTCCGCGACGGCCGAGAACATCCGGATCGACGCCGACCTGCCGAGCACCTTCCGCGGCGTCGACGTGGGCCGGGTGCGCGGCGAGGTCCTGCTGTCCTTCGACGACCTCAACCGCGAGCTGGGCGCCTCGCAGGTCACCTTCACGGGCACGGGGCCGCAGCACGTACTGGCCCGGGGGACCGTCCCGGTCGCGGGGCACGACCTGCGGGTGCGCGCCGACGCGACGCTCGCCCGGTCGGGGAACCGGGGCGTCGACATGCGCGTGGGCGGGATGCGGCTCACCGTCGGCGACCTCGCCACCTTCCGCCCCGGCACCAAGCGGGGGGACGGGCTGCACCTCACGGAGAAGTCCGCGCGCGCCGTCCAGCGGGAGACCGGCAAGGTCAAGGCCATGTTCGAGGTCCCCGCGCTGGTCGACCGCCTCGGCGTCCCCAAGGACGCGGTACGCACCGCGCTGGACAGCGACGAGAAGCTCCACGAGCTGACCGGAACCCCCCGCTTCCTGCACCGGCTCATGGACGTCAACCTCATCGACGCGGCCCTGGACCACCCCGGACTCCTGCGCCGCCTCGGCTTCGACCCGGCCCTCCTGACCGGCCTCTCCGAACTGACCCGCCCCCAGCTGGCCGACGAGCTCTCCCTCGGCTTCCAGCTCCCCAAGATCCCCTCCCGGTCCGGCGACGTCTCCCTCAGGGACGTCCGCGTGGAGAAGACGGGCATCCGCGTGGACCTCGCCGGCCAGGACCTGGGCTTCGGAACCGAGTGACGCCCGCGTGAGGGCCCCGGGATAATGCCCCTGCGGGGACCCGGGCCGGAGCGCGCACCGGCCGGGGCGGGAAGGCGGCACCCCCACTCCGGCCGGTCACGACCCGCGCGGGGTGGGCCAACGCGGGGTGAGCCCCTACCCAGCCCGTCCGGCGCCCGAGGACACCGGGCCCTCCCGCGCCCGAGGACACCGTTTCCTCAGGCCGCCCGAGGACACCGCGACCTCCCGCGGCCTGAGGAAACGGCCTGCCCCACGACGTCCGCCGAGGTTCACCCCCCGTTCACCGACGCCAGTCACCCGCTTCACCTGTTCTGCCTAATTTCGGCCTCACAGGACGCGGTCCCCGGGACACACCGGTCGCCGCTCCCGCGAACTTGGTATCCCGGCCGAAGGCCACCCCGCACGCCGAGCCCCGCAGGGCCCGGCTCCTGGAAGGAACCCCAGACAGTGAAGCTCCCGCGCAAGACCCGGCTTCGCGCCCTCTCCCTCGGCGTCGTCGCCGTCTCCGGCGCCCTGGCCCTCACGGCGTGCGGCTCCGACGACACGAGCGACGGACCCGGCAACAGCGACAGCAGCTCGAAGGCCGCCGCCCCCGAGGCCGGCTCGATCGACTGCGCCGACGCCAAGGGCGAGCTGCTCGCCTCCGGTTCCTCCGCCCAGCAGAACGCGATCGACGCCTGGGTGAAGAACTTCACGGCCGCCTGCAAGGACGTCCGGATCAACTACAAGCCCGACGGCTCCGGCGCCGGCGTCACCGCGTTCCTCCAGGGCCAGACCGCCTTCGCCGGCTCCGACTCGGCCCTCAAGCCCGAGGAGATCGCCAAGTCGAAGGAGGTCTGCAAGGACAGCCAGGCCATCGACCTGCCGATGGTCGGCGGGCCCATCGCGATCGGCTACAACGTCCCGGGCGTCGACCACCTTGTCCTGGACGCGAAGACCCTCGCCCACATCTTCGACGGCAAGATCGCGAAGTGGGACGACGCGGAGATCAAGGCCCTCAACCCGGACGCCAAGCTGCCCGGCACGAAGATCCAGGCCTTCCACCGCTCCGACGAGTCCGGCACGACGGACAACTTCACCAAGTACCTCAAGGCCGTCGCCCCCGACGACTGGAAGTACGAGGGCGGCAAGGCGTGGCAGGCCAAGGGCGGCCAGTCCGCCTCCGGCTCCTCCGGCCTCGCCCAGCAGGTCAAGGGGACGGCCGGCGCGATCTCCTACTTCGAGCTGTCCTACGCCAAGGGCGGCATCAGCACGGTCGACATCAAGACGAAGGCCGCCGAGCCCGTCAAGGCGACCACCGAGAACGCCTCGAAGGCCATCGCCGCCGCGAAGGTCGTCGGCACCGGCAAGGACCTGTCGCTCCAGCTGGACTACAACCCGACCGCCGACGGCGCGTACCCGATCACCCTGGTGACGTACGAGATCGCCTGCGAGAAGGGCAACAAGGCGGCGACCCTGCCCGCCGCGAAGTCCTTCCTGAACTACATCGCGAGCGAGGACGGCCAGGGCATCCTCGCCGACGCCGGCTACGCCCCGATCCCCGACGAGATCGCCACCAAGGTCCGCGACACCGTCAAGACCCTCAGCTGACCCCGCGTGCGGGCGGCGGCCCCCCGGGGCCCGCCGCCCGCACCGTCCGGTGCACCGCCGCCAGCAAGCCCACCACCGCCGTACGGACCCGAGAGACCGCCGGTGAGGGGCCCGCAGACCGGAGAACTCCGATGGACATACCCACCTCCCCCGCGCGGGGCGCCGTGAGCGCGCCCCCGCAGCCGGGCCCCCCGGCACCCCCACCGACGCCCACCCCCGAGCAGCGCCGCCAGGCCCGTGGCGCGACCCGCCCCGGGGACCGGATCTTCCTCGCCCTGTCGCGCGGCTCCGGCATCCTGCTGCTCGTCGTCATGGCGGCCATCGCCGTCTTCCTCGCGTACCGCTCCTCGCTGATCCTCTCGAAGAACCACGGGAACTTCTTCACGTCCTTCGAGTGGACCCCCGAGCTGAACCCGCCCGTCTTCGGTATCGCGGTGCTCGCCTTCGGCACCGTCGTGTCCTCGGTCATCGCGATGGCCCTGGCCGTACCGGTCTCCGTCGGCATCGCGCTGTTCCTCACGCACTACGCGCCCCGCCGGGTCCGCGGCCCCATCAGCTACGTCGTCGACCTGCTCGCCGCCGTACCGTCGATCATCTACGGCCTGTGGGGCGTCCTCGTCCTGGTGCCGCACCTGAACGGACTGTTCGGCTGGCTCGACCGGTTCTTCGGCTGGACCGGGATCTTCTCCTGGCAGGGCGGCGCCCCCCGCTCCCTGTTCAGCGTCGGCATCCTGCTGGCCGTCATGATCATCCCGATCATCACCAACGTGAGCCGCGAGGTCTTCCGGCAGGTGCCGCAGGCCCACGAGGAGGCGGCGCTCGCGCTCGGCGCGACCCGCTGGGAGGTCGTGCGCACCGCCGTCCTGCCCTTCGGCCGCTCCGGCGTCATCTCCGCCTCGATGCTGGGCCTGGGCCGCGCGCTCGGCGAGACGATGGCCGTGGCCACCGTGCTCTCGCCGACCTTCGACATCCAGGCGAGCCTCCTGGAGCCGGGCGGCGGCACCTTCGCGCAGAACATCGCGAGCAAGTTCAGCGAGGCGAGCGAGCAGGGCCGCGACGCCCTCATCGCCTCCGGGCTCGTGCTGTTCGTCATCACGCTGCTGGTCAACGGAGCGGCTCGGGCCATCATCGCCCGCCGCAAGGACTACTCGGGGGCCGACGCATGAGCCACACACCCCTCAAGGACCGCCGCCCGGAACAGCCCGCGCCGCCCTCCGCGCTGCGCGGGGCCCGGCTGCCGCGCTGGTCCAACTGGGCCGTGGCGGGCGCCTCGGTCGTCCTGGGCTGCCTGACCGGCCTGGCCGCCGGACTCGACTCGAAGGTCCAGTGGGGCCTGATCGCCGCCCTCGTCTTCCTGGCCGGCGGGTACGCGCTCGCCGCCCGCGTCGAAGGGCGCAGGCAGGCCAAGGACCGCCTCGTCACGAGCGTCGTGTGGGTCGCCTTCCTGCTGGCCTTCATCCCGCTGGCCTCCCTCGTGTGGGAGACCGTCAAACGCGGCGTCAAGGTCCTCGACCCGTACTTCCTGACCCACTCGATGGCCAACATCGGCTCCTACGACACCGGCGGCGGCATCTACCACGCCATCATCGGCTCGCTGGAGCAGGTGGGGCTGGCCACCGTCATCGCCGCGCCCGTCGGCCTGCTGACCGCCGTCTACCTCGTCGAGTACGGGCGCGGGAAACTCGCGCGGACCGTCACCTTCTTCGTCGACGTCATGACGGGTGTCCCGTCGATCGTCGCGGGCCTGTTCATCCTGAGCCTGATGCTGCTGTTCGACCTCGAACCCTTCGGCTTCGCCGGCTCCCTCGCGCTCGCCATCCTGATGATGCCGGTCGTGGTGCGCTCCACCGAGGAGATGCTCAAACTCGTCCCCAACGAGCTGCGCGAGGCGTCCCTCGCGCTCGGCATCCCGAAGTGGCGCACCATCCTCAAGGTGGTCCTGCCCACCTCGATCGGCGGGATCATCACCGGGCTCATGCTCGCCGTCGCGCGGATCGCCGGCGAGACCGCGCCCGTCCTGCTGCTGGTCTGGGGCTCCTCCTACATCAACATGGACCCCTTCTCGGGCGGACAGTCCTCGCTGCCGCTGTACATCTACCAGCAGTACGCGACGAGCAGCGGCTCCGGAGCGGCGTACGACCGCGCCTGGGCGGCGGCGCTCACGCTGATCGCCTTCGTGATGATCCTCAACCTGGCGGCGCGCGGTGTCGCCCGCTGGAAGGCCCCCAAGACCTCCGGTCGCTGAGCGGCGCCGACGCCCCGCGTCCCGCGCCGTACGCGATCCCCGCCCGCCTCGCGCAGACGACCGGCGGGAAGTCCCGAAAGAAGCAGTGATCCCCATGGCCAAGCGAATCGACGTCAGCGGCCTGACCGCCTACTACGGCTCCCACAAGGCGATCGAGGACATCTCGATGACCGTGGAGCCCCGCTCCGTGACCGCCTTCATCGGCCCCTCCGGCTGCGGCAAGTCCACCTTCCTGCGCACCCTGAACCGGATGCACGAGGTCACCTCCGGCGGCCGCGTCGAGGGCAAGGTGCTCCTCGACGACGAGGACCTGTACGGCAGCCACGTCGACCCGGTCGCGGTGCGCCGCACGGTCGGCATGGTCTTCCAGCGGCCCAACCCCTTCCCCACGATGTCGATCTTCGACAACGTGGCGGCCGGTCTCCGGCTCAACGGCTCGTACAAGAAGTCCGGGCTGAACGACGTGGTCGAGAAGTCGCTGCGCGGCGCGAACCTGTGGAACGAGGTCAAGGACCGGCTGAACAAGCCGGGCGCGGGCCTGTCCGGCGGACAGCAGCAGCGGCTGTGCATCGCGCGCGCCATCGCCGTCGAACCGCAGGTGCTGCTCATGGACGAGCCCTGCTCGGCGCTCGACCCGATCTCGACCCTCGCGATCGAGGACCTGATCGGGGAGCTGAAGGAACGGTTCACCATCGTCATCGTCACGCACAACATGCAGCAGGCGGCCCGCGTCTCCGACCGCACCGCCTTCTTCAACCTGTCCGAGGTCGGCCGCCCCGGCCGGCTCATCGAGATCGACGACACCGAGCGGATCTTCTCCAACCCCTCCGTGCAGGCCACCGAGGACTACATCTCGGGCCGCTTCGGCTGAGCCGCACGGTCCCCCGGCCCCTTCGCGGTGCTGCATGGCGGTGCCACCGCGGGGGAAACGAAGAGCCCGCCCCCGAACCATCCGGGGGCGGGCTCTCGTCCGTCCCGGGTCCACGCGGAACGTCCACGCGGAACGTCCACGCGGAACGCACGGCGCCGGGCGCCGGGCGCGGCCGGGTCACAGGAAGACGAGGTTCACGATCCAGAAGGCCACCGCGCCGACGATGCCGGCCGCCGGCATGGTGATGAACCAGCCCAGGACGATGTTCTTCGCGACGCCCCAGCGGACCGCGTTGACCCGCTTGGTGGCCCCGACACCCATGATCGCCGAGGTGATCACATGGGTCGTGGAGATGGGCGCGTGGAAGAGGAAGGCGGTGGTGAACATGATCGAGGCGCCCGTGGTCTCGGCGGCGAACCCCTGCGGCGGGTCCAGCTCGATGATCTTCCGGCCCAGGGTCCGCATGATGCGCCACCCGCCCGCGTACGTACCGAGGGAGAGCATCAGCGCGCAGGAGATCTTGACCCACACCGGGATGGCGTCCCCCTGGTCCTCGACGTCCGCGATGACGAGCGCCATGACCACGATGCCCATCGTCTTCTGCGCGTCCTGGAGACCGTGACCGAGCGCCATCCCGGCGGCGGAAACGGTCTGCGCTATGCGGAATCCCCTTTTCGCCTTGTGCGGGTTCGACTTCCGGAAGAGCCACAGGATGGCGCACATCACCAGATAGCCGACCACGAGGCCGATCACCGGGGACAGGAACATCGGGACGACGATCTTCTCGATCACCCCGGACCAGATGACCCCGATCCCCCCGGCGAGCGCGGCGCCGACCATCCCGCCGAACAGCGCGTGCGAGGAGGAGGAGGGCAGCCCGTAGTACCAGGTGACCAGATTCCAGACGACGGCGCCGACGAGCGCCGCGAACAGAATCCACATGCCCTTGTTGCCGTGCGGGGTCTCGATGATCCCCTCACTCACGGTCTTCGCGACCCCGTTGCCGAGGAAGGCCCCGGCCAGGTTCATCACGGCCGCCATCGCGAGCGCCGCCCGGGGCGTCAGCGCCCGGGTGGAGACGGAGGTCGCGATGGCGTTCGCGGAGTCGTGGAAGCCGTTGGTGTAGGTGAAGCCGAACGCGACCAGGACGGTCACGACCAATGCGAAGGTGTCCACCGGGTCAGGACTCCTTGACCGCGATGGTCTCCACCGTGTTGGCGACGTGCTCGAAGGCGTCCGCGGCCTCTTCCAGGACGTCCACGATCTGCTTGAGCTTCAGCACCTCCATGGCGTCGTACTTGCCGTTGAAGAGGTGGGCGAGCAGTTTGCGGTGGATCTGGTCCGCCTGGTTCTCCAGGCGGTTCACCTCGATCCAGTACTCGGTGAGATTGTCCATCGTGCGCAGATTGGGCATGGCCTCGGCGGTGAGCTCCGCGGCCCGGTTCAGCACCTCGATCTGCTGCTCGACGCCCTTGGGGAGTTCATCGACCTGATAGAGCACGACCAGATCGACCGCCTCCTCCATGAAGTCCATGATGTCGTCGAGCGAACCGGCGAGGGTGTAGATGTCCTCGCGGTCGAAGGGCGTGATGAACGAGGAGTTCAGCTGGTGGAAGATGGCGTGGGTCGCATCGTCCCCGGCGTGTTCCGCGGCCCGCATACGCTCGGCGATCTCGGCCCGAGCGGTGGGGTCCGCCCCGAGCAGTTCCATGAGGAGCTTCGAGCCCGTGACGATGTTGTCCGCGGATGCGGCGAACATGTCGTAGAAGCTCGTCTCCCTGGGGGTCAGACGAAAACGCACGTGGGGTCCTCGGGGTCCTCTGGATTCGGTCAGGCTGATGCTAGGCGCATCATCCGGCCACGGCTAACCGGCTTTCCCAGTGTCGCCCATCGGGCACAGTGATCAGCACAGGGCCCTTGAGCTGACGGAGAATTGGGTACGATATACCCACTAGGGGTATATCGACACGGTGTTCCGGGCTGTTCCACACTGGACCCCGACCCCCGAGCCCCCGGGTACGGGACCTCGGCCACCGGGCACGCCGGATTCCCGGCGCGGCTCAGTCACGGCACATCTCACACCGGGAGGACGCGATGACGACCACCGAGGCCGGCGCGACGGCGCCCGAAGCGCCCTCCGTACACGGCTACCACGACCACAAGCAGGAACACCTCAAGCGGCTGCGCCGGATCGAGGGCCAGGTCAGGGGCTTGCAGCGCATGGTCGAGGAGGACGTGTACTGCATCGACATACTCACCCAGGTCTCGGCGTCCACGAAGGCGCTGCAGTCCTTCGCGCTCCAGCTCCTGGAGGAGCACCTGCGGCACTGCGTCGCCGACGCGGCTCTCAAGGGCGGCGACGAGATCGACGCGAAGGTCGAGGAGGCCACCAAGGCCATCGCCCGGATGCTGCGCACCTGAGCACGGGGCCGTATGCGGGCGTACGGCTCCCGGCGTTCCGGCGGGGACGGGCCCGTGAGGGGACGCCGCCGCCGGCGGCGGGCGGCCGCCGCCGCGCCGCCCCGGGCTTCAGCTCCGGCCCCGGTCCCTCGGCCCGCGCCCCTCGCTCCGCGCGTCCCGGCCGGGGCACCGGCCCGGTCTCACGTCGAGGAGCTCGTCGATGCGATCGGGGCTGAGCCGGTCCTCGCGGGCCGTCGCCGCCGCGATCATCAGCTCGCCGCACAGTTCGATCTCGGCGAGGGCCACCAAGTCCTGCACCGCCGAGCCGGTCATCACCGTCACCGCGCCCCTCCCCCTTTCCGGCCCGCTCACGACTGGGCCGGTTTTCCAGAGTAGGGAGCGGCGTACGCCCCGCGCATGGCACGGACGGACCATTTCCGGGTCATACGCCCCCGGCGCACACCCTCCACATGGGTGGCACAAGGAGCACGGCGGGGGCCACGGGGCGCACTACTCCTCGGCGATCCGCCCGGTGTAGATGTCGCCCGCCGCCGGCAACCGCACGGCGGGCGCCCGGCCGAAGTCGAACAACAGCGTCGTCGAGGCCACCGACAGCGCCCGGTGCGCGGGCCCGGCCGAGGGGGAGGGGGAGGCCCCGGAGGCGCCCGGCCGCCCCGCGCCGCCCCCGTTCGCCCCGGCCGCGTCCCGGACCGCGAACCGGTGGCGGACCTTGCGCAGCAGCCCCTGCTCGTCCAGGTACGCGTCGAAGGGCACGGAGCGCCGCGCGAAGCCCCGCGCGGCCGACTCCAGGGACGCGCGGTCGGCCCCCTCCAGCAGCGCCGCGGCCCTGACCAGATCGGCGCTGCCCCGGTAGTGCCGCACCCGGGTCCCGGCCAGGTCCTCCGCGCCGACGTACGTCACGCTCCGCGCGCCCCGCAGCAGACCGGCCGCGAGCAGCGGATCGGTGGCCCCGCCGGTCACCAGATTCCCGTCGGGCAGCCCGGAGGTGTCCACCCGGACCCATTTGCCGGCGGGGACGCCCTCGCCCCGGTTCTTCATATAGAGCGCCCCGGGCGCGAGGAGCTCCTTCACCGGCCGGTGCTCGCGCACCCCGGAGACGTCCTTCGGCAGCAGGACGGTCAGCTCGGCGCGCCGCCCCGCGAAGTCGTAGTGGCCCCGGCTGCGGATCGTGACCCGGGTGCCGCCCGAGTCCACCTCCATCGCGGTACGGGTGCCGGCCCCGCCGGCCCGCACGAGGCGGTCCGCGGCGCCCCGCACCCGGGCCAGCGCCTCGCCACCGCCGGGCTCCTGCGCCGCCCCGGCCCCGCCGCAGCCGCCGAGCACCGCCGTGAGCCCGAGCACCGCGAGCAGCGCGGTCCCCGCGCCCGCCGGTCGCCGCCGCTGCGCCGTCATCGTCCGTCCGTCCCCTGGGGCTTGTGTCTCTCTCTTAACGAGAGGTACCCGGGCTCGTCACGCGAAGGACGGCGACCGCTCTCACGGCCGGAGTTACGGTGACAGAGTGGCGCAGCAGGAGCGAACGGAACGAACAGGTTCTGAGGAACACCGTACGACTACGGTCGAAAACGGACACTTCTGCGTGGCGGAGTGCGTGTGCGGCTGGCGCGGCCCCGCCCGCAGAGCCCGTTCCCGGGCCCGCTCGGACGCGGCCGGACACCTCACCGGACGGTCCGTCGCGCCGGGTTCCTAGGTTCCCGGGCCAGCGGATACCGCCGGATCACGGCCGTCCTCAGGCCGCCAGGTCGCGGTCGTCCTCCGGAGGGACGGCGCGGGCCGCTCCCGGCCGCTCGCCCTCGTCCTCCTCGTCCCGCCCGCCGCCCGCGCCGGTCGCCGCCCGGCGGCCGGGCCCGGCCCACACGAGCCCGCCGATCCGGCCCGAGCGCCCCACCGCCCGCAGTACGGGGGTGAGCAGCGCGGTGGCGACGGGGGACAGCAGCAGGGCCACGGCCGTGGCGAGGGCGAAGCCGCCGATGACGTCGGTCGGGTAGTGCACGCCCATGTAGACCCGGCACACCCCCTCCAGCAGGGCCACCCCGATACCGGCCAGGCCCAGCTTGCGGTGGGCGAGGAAGAGGCCGACGCCGACCGCCATGGTGAGCGTCGCGTGGTCGCTCACGAAGGAGTAGTCGTTCTTGCCGTCGACGAGCACGTCGAGGCCGCGGTGGTCGACGAAGGGACGGGGCCGCTGCACGAAGCCCCGGATCGGGATGTTCACGAGGACCGCCACCGCGGCGGCGAGCGGCGCCCACACCACGGCGGCCACGGAGGAGGCCGCGTCGTCGAGGGTGCCCCGGCGCCGTACGCCCCACCAGCACCACAGCACGAGAAGGACGGAGACGAGCAGCAGGCCGTACTCACCGGCGTACTCCATGAGCCGGTCGGCCCAGCCGGGCGTCGAGTCCGTGAGCCCGTTGATGTCGAAGAGCAGGCTGACGTCGGGGTTCGACCCGGAGGTGTCGAGTCCAGCCATCGTGCCGCGGCCCCTTGTCTTTCGTCCCGGGCCGCACACGTCGCGCGTCCCTCACCAACCCCCGTGGCCGGCACCGGCGGGCACCGCCGCGCCGCGCCCGCGCCCCGTCCAGAACAGGAAACGCCCGACCCCTGCCCCACCGTTCCGCTCTCCACCGAATGATCACGCAGACGTTATCGAAGAGAGACGGGTCCCCCCAGCTCAGGGGGTGGCTCGCAAGGAGCGCACGGGTGCACCGAGGGGCGCGTCGACGCCTTCCGGACGGTCCCGCGGCCGGCCGAGGGCCAGGGACGTGCCGGAGGCCGCCGAGGCCGCCGAGGGCGGGGCCCCGGGAGCCGGCCGGGCGCCCGCCCCGCCCCGTGGAGCGGCGAGCGCCTGCCCGGCGTCCCCCTTCCCGGGGGCCGCGGAGGCGGAGTCCCCCGCCCCGGGGGCCCGAGAGGCGGCGTTCCCCTGCGGCGCCCCGGCGGCGGCACCCTCGACCGCCTGTGCCGAGACGCGGTCGACGGGCCGTCCGCTCTCCCGGTCCTCGGGCTTGTCGGTGGGCAGCGCCTCCGCCCCGCCCTGGGTGACCCGGGTGGCGCCGAAGTAGTCCGGGGTGTCGACCGGGTCGAAGCGGATGACGGCCCCGGTCCGGGGCGCGTCGATCATGTAGCCGCCGCCCACGTAGATCCCGACGTGCCGGATGGCCCGCGAGTTCCTCAGGTCGTCGGAGAAGAACACGAGGTCGCCCGGGAGCAGCTCGGCGCGGGCCGGGTGCGGACCGGCGTTGTACTGGTCGTTGGCGACCCGGGGCAGCTCGATCCCGACCGTCGCGTACGCGGCCTGCGTGAGCCCCGAGCAGTCGAAACGCCCGCCCTGGCCCGCCGTCCCGGTCCCGCCCCACAGATAGGGGGTGCCGAGCTTCTTCTGCGCGTAGTAGATGGCCGCCGCGGCCTGCCGCGAGGGCGCGACCCGGCCGACGGGCTTCGCGAAGCTCTCCTCCAGGTTCCGGATGATCTTCACGTAGTTCTGGGTCTCGCGGTACGGGGGGACCCCGCCGTACCTGATCACCGCGTAGGAGCCCGCGTTGTAGGCGGCCAGCATGTTGCTGGTGATGTCGCCGGGCACGTCCTTCACGTACGAGGCGAGTTCGCAGTCGTAGCTCGCGGCCGAGGGGATCGCGTCGGCCGGGTCCCACACGTCGCGGTCCCCGTCCCCGTCCCCGTCCACGCCGTGCGCGGACCAAGTGCCGGGGATGAACTGCGCGATGCCCTGCGCGGCCGCCGGGCTGCGCGCCCGCGGGTTCCAGCCGCTCTCCTGGTACAACTGCGCGGCGAGCAGAGCGGGGTTGATGGCCGGGCAGAGGTTGCCCCACTTCTGCACGATCGGCTGGTACGAGGCGGGCACGGCGCCCTTGGCGAGCCCGACCGCCCGGCCCGCCCCGCCCGAGGCGAGGTTGCCGGCGGCGACGAGGGTGCCGACGACGAGCAGCGCCACGAAGCCCGCACCGAGCAACGCGACGACCCCACCGGCCAGCCAGTACTTCCGCACCCCTCAACTCTCCCCCACCGGAGCGCCCCGCACCGGACTTTTCCGGACCCCCCGTGTCGCCCGCGTCACGCCCCTGACCTCACGTCACCCCAGCTTCGCCTCCGCCCCCTTCCTCCCGCGACCCCCCGGGTACGGCCCCCGTCGAATTCCAGCCAGACCGGCACCGGGACAGACCGGGAACACACGTACGAGGAATATCCGGATACCCCGTCAGGTCATCTGACCGCGCATCACCCACACGACGGACACGCGCCCCCGTAGCGCACGTCATTGCCCGCCGTCACCCCCCGTGATACACAGAGTTACCGCACGCATCTTCGTATTCCCGCCCCGTAGCAGGCCGCCACGGACGGTGATCCGGAGGGGCGACGCGAAACTCGCCAACAAATGACGCCAAGTCGACAGGCACAGGCGCCGGAGTCGGCGACAATGAGCGAGACCTCTGCGCTGGTGCAGAGGGTGTGGAACAACCCGTTAGGGGCGGTGAGTTACATGCTTATGGCAGCCGAAAAGGGCGATATCACCACGATCATCGGCGGGATCGCCCCGGACTGGGGCCCCTTCGGGAGCCTGGGCAACGAGGCGCGCGTGATGATCCAGGTCGTGATGGCCTTCGCGATCATCCTGTGCCTCGCGATCGCCATCTGGGGCGCGGCGAAGCAGCGCATCGGCGCGACGGCCCTCCGGGACACCTTCAGCGCCGAGCAGGGCAAGGGGCTGATCATCGCCGGCCTGACCGGCGTCTTCATCATCGGGTCACTGGGCACCGTGTTCACCATCGTGTACGGCATGGCCGTCTGACCGGCGGCGAAGCACGCCCGGGGCCTCGGGGGCGCCCCACGTGCACCCCGCGTCCCCCTGTCCCCGCGTGCACCACGGCCGAGGTTGCGTTTCCCTGATGTCCAGTCACCACACCCCGCGCGAACACCCGCTGACGCGGCTACCTTCGTACTACGCGGTTCACCGAGAGGCCGAGGGAGCGCAGCCGGGATGAGCACGGGCGAGGATCACCAGTACGGCAGCCGGCCGCCCCTCTCCGACGACTACGGCGGCACCGGCCAGACCCGCACCCGCCTGCCGGACCGGGCCGGACCGGCGCGGGGCGGGGCGGGCCGCCGCCCCTCGCGCGGCCTCGTCCTGCTGGCCGCCGTCGTGGCCCTCCTCATCGCCGCGATCGCGTTCGCGAACCAGGGCGGCGGCGAGGACGACAACTCCTCGGACAGCCCCGGAGCGGCGGCCCCCGCGACCGACCCGACGGCCCCCTCCGGCAACCGCCCCACCCAGCCGGAGAACACGAGCGGCATCCCCACGGGCTTCGCCCACTCGAAGGAGGGGGCGCAGAGCGCGGCGGCGAACTACGCGGTGAGCCTCGTGTCGGCGGACATCCTCAAGCCGGACCGGCGCGAACAACTCGTCCAGAACCTCTTCGTGGCGGACCGCGGGCAAGCGCTCAGGGAACAGTTCGACAAGGCGTACTCCCCCGACTTCCTCGCGAAGATCGGCCTGGACGCCAAGGGAAACGCCGCGTCCGGCCAGACCTACGTCTCCCGCACCCTGCCGATCGGCACCAAGCTTCCGGCGTACTCGGAGTCCGCGGCCACCGTGGAGGTCTGGTGCACGGGGGTCTTCGGGACCGCGGCCGCGGACAGCACCAACCCGGTCACCAGCGACTGGTTCACCATGACCCTGAAGCTGCGCTGGGAGAACGAGGGCTGGAAGGTCGACAGCTTCTCCCAGAAGAGCGGGCCCGCGCCCGTCAACGGCGACAACAAGGTCTCCAGCGCTGACGACATCGCCAAGGCCGTCGAGGAGTACGGAGGGTTCACCTATGCCCGGTAACCCAGGTCGGGGCCGGGGCGCCCGCCTCACGGCCCTCGTGACGTCCGTTCCCGCGGTTCTGCTCCTGTTCGCGTCCCGGGCCCAGGCGGCGCCCAAGGACAACTGCGACCTCATCGTCGGCCCCGCCAAGTCCTACTGCGAACGCGACGACGGCTCTTCCGGCTCCCCCAACTCCAAACCCAGCATCGTCCCCGACACCCTCGACCCCGTCGCCTCCCTCGCGAAGGGCTGTGCCGACGCCGCCTCCTGGACCGTCGAGAAGCTCTCGGACGCCGTCAAGGACACCGCGAACGTCGACTTCACCAACCCGAGGTTCCTCCAGCAGTACGCCGTCGTGTTCGCCGCCTCCACCGTCCTCACGCTGGTCCTGTGGCTGCTGGCCGTCGCCAAGCGCGCGGTGCGCGGCGTCCCGGTGACGACGGCGATCAGCGAGGCCGTCGGCTTCCTGTGGCTGACCGTCCTGGCCTCCGCCTTCACCCCGCTCATCCTCTACACCGTCGTCTCCGCGACCGACGGCGTCACCGCGGTCCTCGCCAGGTCCACCGGCAGTCAGACCGACGTGTTCTTCGGCTCCTTCTCCAAGGCCCTCAACAAGGGCGACGACATCGGCGGCGGGCCGATCATGCTGATCGTCGTCTCCCTCGTGTCGATCCTCGCCGCCGGCGTCCTGTGGCTGGAACTCGTGATCCGCGCCGCCCTGCTCTACGTCGGCGCCCTCCTCGGCACCGTCGTCTACGCCGGGCTCGTCGACAAGAACATGTGGGGTCACGTACGGCGCTGGGCCGGCGTCATGATCGCGGTGGTCCTCGTGAAACCCGTCATCGTGATCGTCCTCGGCCTCGCCGGGGCGCTCGCGGGCGGCGAGGGGCCGAACGCGTTCTCCGCCGTCGTCTCGGGACTCGCGATCATCCTGCTGGCGATCTTCGCGAGCGCCATGATCTACCGCTTCGTCCCCGGCTTCGGCGACGAACTCGTGGCCTCCCGCGGCAACCGCATCCAGCAGGGCGCGGAGAGCCGCGCCGCGGCCGTCCTGTCCTCCCCCGCCTCCCTCCTCTCCCAGGGCATCAAGACCCACAGCAGCCGCAACTCCGGCGGCGGAGGCGGCGAGGGCGGGGGCGGCGGCCAGTCCAAGGCCCCCAACCCGGCCGGCGGCGGCATCGCCGCGCACGGCAACCGCGGTGGCGGCCCCGGAGGTGGCGGCGCGAACGCCGCCGCCCCCGCGCCCCGCTCGGCCACCAGCACTCCGCACGCCGCGAACCGGGGCGGAACAGGTTCAGGATCAGGCAACAAGAGCACGGGAGGTGAAGGGCGTTGACCACCCCGTCCCAGGCATTCGCGCCCCGCCGTACATATCTGATCGGCCGGGCCAGGCCCAACGCCGTCATCGGCCGCAACCGCGAGACCGGGGAGATCGCCCTCATCATCGCGGGCGCCTTCGTCGGCATGATGTGCGGGCTCCTGGTGCCCGTACTGGCGCTGCGGCTCGTCCTCCTCATGGGCTTCCCGCTCATCGCGCTCGCCGCCGTCTACGTCCCGTACAAACGCCGCACCTTCTACAAGTGGTACGAGATCAACCGCTCGTACAAGCGGATGCAGCGCAGCGGCGCCGCCTACCGTTCCGCGGCGCCCGAGGCCGGGGTGCGCCTGGACGGCCGGGAGGTCGAGATCGGCCCGCCCCCCGGCATCGGCCGCATCAGCTGGCTCGCCGCCCCCTTCGGCCCCGACGAGATCGCCGTACTCCTGCACGCCGACCGCAAGACGGTGACCGCCGCCATCGAGATCGAGGGCCCCGGCGTGGGGCTGCGCGACTCGGAGGACCAAGAGGCGCTCGTCGACCGCTTCGGCACCCTCCTCAAGCACGTCGCGAACGGCGACGGCTTCGTCACCCGCATCCAGATGCTCGCCCGCACCCTGCCCGCCGACCCCGACGCGCACGCCAAGGACGTCGCCCAGCGCGGCGACCAGCGCGCCCCCCTGTGGCTCCAGGACAGCTACGAGCAGCTCCAGTCGATGGTGTCGACCTCCAGCGAGCAGCACCGCGCCTACCTCGTGGCCTGCATGCACTTCAACCGCGAACTGGCCGCCGAGGCCAACGCGATGGCCCGCGCCGCCCGGCCGCAGGGCGGGCGCAAACTGGACCGCGACGCGGGCCTCGCGATCGTCATGGCCCGCGAGCTGACCGACATCTGCTCGCGTCTGCAGGAGGCCGACATCCGGGTCCGCCAGCCGCTCGGCCAGGGCCGGCTGTCCTCCCTCGTGCACTCCATGTACGACCCGGACCACCCCATCGACCACCTCCAGGCCATGACCAAGCGCAACGCCTGGCCCGCCGAGCTGGACGCGACACAGGCCACGTACCTCCAGGCGAAGACCCGCGAGTCCTCGACCCGCGAGCCGTGGTGCCACGCCACGGCCTGGGTCAAGGAGTGGCCGATGACCCCGGTCGGCGTGAACTTCCTCGCCCCGCTCCTCGTCCACACCCCGGACGTCATCCGCACCGTCGCCGTCACGATGGACCTGGAGCCGACCGAGATCGCGATCGAGCGGATGCTGACGGAGAAGACCAACGACGACGCGGAGGCGAGCCGCGCCGCGAAGCTCAACCGCACCGTCGACCCGCGCGACATGGCCGCGAACAACCGTCTCGACCAGCGCGGCGAGGACCTCGCGAGCGGAGCGGCCGGGGTCAACCTCGTCGGCTACATCACCGTGTCCTCGCGCGACCCCGAGTCCCTGGCCCGCGACAAGCGCACGATCCGGGCCTCGGCCGGGAAGTCCTACCTGAAGCTGGAGTGGTGCGACCGCGAACACCACCGCGCCTTCGTCAACACGCTGCCGTTCGCGACCGGCATCCGCCGCTAGGCACCCGGCCGCGAGGCATCCGCCGCTAGGAGGCACGCCAGATGAAGGACCCGCTGACACTCTTCACCGACGCCTTCACCGGTTTCCTGTTCGGGAAGGTGGAGACGACCCGGCTGCCCGTGCGCACCTCCACGGGCCAGGCCCAGGCCGTGTACCTGCCCACCGCCGCGCCCGGCCTCGGCGACTCCGGGGTGATCATCGGACGCGAGGTCTACAGCGGCAAGGGCTACATCTACGACCCGTTCCAGCTGTACGGGCAGCAGCTGCCCGCCCCGCACTGGCTCGTCCTCGGCGAGTCCGGCAACGGCAAGTCGGCGCTGGAGAAGACGTACGTCCTGCGCCAGCTGCGCTTCCGCGACCGGCAGGTCGTCGTCCTCGACGCGCAGGGCGAGGACGGCGTCGGCGAATGGAACCTCGTCGCCTCCGAGCTGGGCATCACGCCGATCCGCCTCGACCCGACGGCCGCGCTCGACATGGGGATCAGGCTCAACCCGCTGGACCCGGCGATCACCACGACGGGGCAGCTCGCCCTGTTGCGCACCATCATCGAGGTCGCGCTCGGCCGCGGCCTGGACGAACGCTCCGGCTTCGCCCTCAAGGTCGCGCACTCCTACGTCCACGAGACGATCCGGGACCGGCAGCCGGTCCTGACCGACATCGTGGAGCAGCTGCGCCACCCGGAACCCGAGTCGGCCGAGGCCATGAACGTGGCCCTGGACGACGTGCGCGCCTGGGGCCTGGACGTGGCCCTCGTCATCGACCGCCTCGTCGACGGCGACCTGCGCGGCATGTTCGACGGGCCGACGACCGTCGGCATCGACCTGGACGCGCCCCTCATCGTGTTCGACCTGTCCCACATCGACCGCAACAGCATCGCGATGCCGATCCTCATGGCGATCGTCGGCGTGTGGCTGGAGCACACCTGGATCAGGCCGGACCGCAAGAAGCGCATCTTCCTCGTCGAGGAAGCCTGGCACATCATCAACAGCCCGTTCGTGGCGCAGCTCTTCCAGCGGCTGCTGAAGTTCGGCCGCCGGCTCGGCCTGTCCTTCGTCGCCGTCGTCCACCACCTCTCGGACGTCGTGGACGGGGCGGCCGCCAAGGAGGCCGCGGCGATCCTCAAAATGGCCTCGACCCGCACGATCTACGCCCAGAAAGCCGACGAGGCCCGCGCCACGGGCCGGGTCCTGGGGCTGCCGCGCTGGGCCCAGGAGATCATCCCGACGCTCACCCCCGGCATCGCGGTCTGGGACGTCAACGGCAACGTCCAGGTCGTCAAACACCTCGTCACCGAGGCGGAACGGCCCCTCGTCTTCACCGACCGCGCGATGACGGAGTCCTCGGCGGAACGGGACGAGATCTCCGCGGAGCTGCGCGCCGCCGAGCAGGAGGCGGAGGAACGCGCGGCGTTCATGGAGGCGCAGCTCAAGGCGGCCGCCGAGTCCGAGTCGACGGTCGCGTGACGGGAGGCGGGGCCGGGCACGCGCCGCGCACAGCGGGCAGGCGACGGGAAGCGGACACATGACCGAGCAACGCAAGGCGCCCGGCGGGGGCGGCCCGGCCCGTTCCACCGCCTCGGACGGCCTGCTCCTCGGCGTCCTCGCGCTGATCCTCGGCGTGACCGTCCTCGTGTGGGTCACGACCGGCCTCGCCGCGCTCCTCGCGCACGGCGACTGGCCGGCGGCCGTCAGCTTCACGCACACCCCGCAGGCGCTGCGCCGCCTCCTCCAGTCCCCGCAGGACCTGCCCGCGGCGTGGCCGGACGCCCCCAGGGGCTCCCTGTCGGGCTACGGCCTGTTCTGGGGCCTCTTCCTCGGCCTCCTGATGGTCCTCGCGGTCCTCGCCGTCTTCGTCCTCGGCACGGCGGCCCGCTGGCGCGCCCGACGCCGCACCCCGGCCGGCCCCGCGACGCGCGGCCCCGCGCCCGAACCCGAGCGCGAGCCGGACCCGGTCGCCCTGGAGAAGCAGCCGCACCGCGAGACGCCGACGCCTCCGACGCGGGTGAGTGCGGTGACGCCCCGGGGGCCGGAAGCCCCCTCGCCCCCGCCGAAAGCCCCGGCGGCGGCCGCCCCGCTCCCGGCGCCGCGCGGCCCACTGTTCCTCGGGCCGGCGCGCGACCGCGCCTTGGTGGCGATCGAGGCGGTACGGGACGCGCAGGGCCCCGCACTCGTCGTCACCTCGGACCCGGCGGTGTGGGAGGAGACGAGGGACGCCCGCGCCAAGCTCGGCCCGGTCCTCGTCTACGACCCCTCGCACCTGTGCGACACCCCGGCCCGCCTGCACTGGTCCCCGTCCGCGGGCTGCGTGGACCGTACGACGGCGGCGCACCGCGCGAGGGCCCTGCTCGCCCCGGTACGCCCGGCCTCGCCGCTCGACGCGGCGACGGCGGACACGGCGGAGACCCTGCTGCGCTGCTTCCTGCACGCGGCGGACGTCGACGGCCGTCCCTTCAAGCACGTGCACCGCTGGGCGCAAGGCAACCAGCTCCAGGACGCGGTACGCGTCCTGCGCACGCACCCGGCGGCGACCTCGGGCACGGCGGGCGAACTGGAGTCGGCGCTCACCGCGTATCCCGAACGCCGCGACCAGGCCCAGAGACTGACGGCGCGGGCCCTCTCGGCGCTCTCCTCGGTCCACATCCGGGAGTCCTGCGTACCGAACCGAACCGATACCGCCTCGGTGGAGTCGTTCCTCGCCGAGGAGGGAACACTGTATGTGGTGGGCGAATCCATTGAGGACCCCAAGTCCCGTCCCGGCGCCATGCCGTTGCACACGGCACTGGCCTCCAGCGTGGTCGAGCACGGCCGCCGCATGGCCGCACGGTCATCCTCCGGCCGGCTCGACCCACCACTGACGCTGGTCCTGGACGATGTCGCGGCGGTCGCCCCCCTGCCCCAGCTCCCCGAAATGCTGGCCACCGGCCCGGCCCTGGGCCTGCCGACCCTCGCCCTGCTCCGCTCCCGCGAGCAGGCCCGCGCCCGCTGGCCCCACACGGAGCTACCGGCCTGAGCCGGTGTCCTTCCGCACGTATTCCAGTTCGTTGCCGTGGTCGCCGACGACGCGTACGCCGCTGGGTACGAAGCCGAGCTTGCGGTACGCGGCGGCGGCCCGCCCGTTGTCCTCGTGCACGAACAGCCGGACGCGCCGCACCCCGAGGCCGGTCGCCCAGTCGACGGCGTCCCGGAACAGCCCGCCGAGGAGCCCGGTCCCGCGATGCTCGGGCCGTACGTAGACCCCCACGAGCTGTATCTGGCGCTCCTCCACGGGATTGCCGAAGAAGTCCAGCCCGCCCGCGTCCTCGACGATGCCGGTGACGGTCCCCACCCAGGCGTCCCCGGCCCCGACGGCCACGAACTGCCGGCTGACCAGCCCGGCGGAGCCACGGGCCGCCCGGTCCTTCCAGAACACGTCGGGCCGGGCGAGAGCTTCCTCCGTGGTCTCCAGGAACGCGAGGTGGGCGAGAGGGTCCTGGAGGGCCGCGAGCCGCAGCTCCTTCACCTTCCGCCACTCCTCGGCACGGACGGGCCTTATCTCGTACGGCGACTGCTGATCCATGACGCGAATTTACCCCCGGCGGCCCCGGAACGCGGAAAAGCCCCGCACCATAAGGTGCGGGGCTCTCCCAGCAAAAATTGTTCGGCGGCGTCCTACTCTCCCACAGGGTCCCCCCTGCAGTACCATCGGCGCTACGAGGCTTAGCTTCCGGGTTCGGAATGTAACCGGGC
>NZ_JBIAFO010000002.1:539382-597478 GCF_042869355.1 Streptomyces sp. NPDC007088 | reverse complement strand
CCCGACACCCCCATCATCACCACCGACGCCCGCCACCGCGCCGACGCCAAATCAGCCCTCATCACCCTCGTCGAACACGCCCTCATGGCACGCCTGCGCTGAGCACCACCGGGCCGCCGACGGTACGCGAAAGGCCCCGCCCCCTCTCACGGGCTTCCGTTCTGGTGGTCGTCGCAACACCCCGGCTCAGGGGATGCGACGGACTTCAAGTTCCGGGAGGACCGGGGGCGGGCGTCAGGCCGCGAGGCCCTGGTCCGTGAGCGGGAGGAATACCTCCGGCTCACGGACCAGGGCCTCAGCAGCGTGGATGCTTGCCGGATCGTCGGCATCGACCGGCGTAGCGGGAAGCGGTGGCGCGTCGGCCGCCAGGCCACAGGCAACACCCGCGGGGCCCCGCCGATCCGCCGGCCTCGGCACGACGCGCAGGCCGCACCGCCAGTCCTGACGGCGCCGGCCCCCGCATGGCCAAGGACATGGTGATGATCAGCGCTCGGCGGCTGCCGAGTGGAACAGCCGCCCACGCGAAACGCTCGGCCGGGAAACCCCGGCCGAGCGTCTCGCTGAGTTCCTGGCAACGGCCAGTTGGTCAACTTGTGTGGCAACGCCCCCTGGAGTTCGCCTCAGGGGGCGGGGTCTTCGCCGTGCGGGGCGGGTCAGCGCCAGCTGTGCGGGGCGCGGAAGCCGGGCTCGCGCTCCAGGCGGCGCCAGCCGGCGCGGGTGCGGCCGCGGTGGGTCAGGGGCGCGGGCTCGGCGGAGCGGGCGGCGGCGCGGGCCATCAGGACGGCGGTGATGGCGGCCAGTTCCTCGGGGCCGGCGTGGCCCTTCTCGACCCGCAGGAAGTCGCCGGTCGCGGTGACGGATTCACTCATTTCGGTATCTGTCCTTGTCTCTGGCCCGTGACAGCGGGCGGCGGGCGGCGGGCGCTTACTGGGGCGGGTTGCCGTGCTTGCGGGAGGGCAGGTCGGCGTGTTTGGTGCGGAGCATCGCGAGCGAGTCGATGAGGACCTGACGGGTCTCGCGGGGGTCGATGACGTCGTCCACGAGGCCGCGTTCGGCCGCGTAGTACGGGTGCATCAGCTCGGCCTTGTACTCCTTGACCATGCGGGTGCGCGTCGCCTCGGGGTCGTCCGCCGCGGCGATCTGGCGGCGGAAGATGACGTTGGCCGCCCCCTCGGCGCCCATCACGGCGATCTCGTTGGTCGGCCAGGCGTAGGTGAGGTCGGCGCCGATGGTCTGCGAGTCCATGACGATGTAGGCGCCTCCGTAGGCCTTGCGCAGGATGACCGAGACCCGGGGGACGGTCGCGTTGCAGTAGGCGTACAGGAGCTTCGCGCCGTGCCGGATGATCCCACCGTGCTCCTGGTCCACTCCGGGCAGGAAGCCGGGGACGTCCAGAAGGGTGACGATGGGGATGTTGAAGGCGTCGCACATCTGCACGAAGCGGGCGGCCTTCTCGCTGGCCTCGATGTCGAGGACCCCGGCGAGCGACTGCGGCTGGTTGGCGACGAGGCCGACGACCTGTCCGTCGAGCCGGGCCAGGGCACAGATGATGTTGGTGGCCCAGCGCTCGTGGATCTCCAGGAAGTCGCCGTCGTCGACGAGTTCCTCGATGACCTTGCGCATGTCGTAGGGGCGGTTGCCGTCGGCGGGGACGAGGTCGAGCAGGTGGTCGCCGCGCCGGTCGGCGGGGTCGTCGCTCGGGGAGACCGGGGGGTTCTCGCGGTTGTTCTGCGGGAGCATCGACAGGAGGTAGCGGACCTCGGCGATGCAGGTCTCCTCGTCGTCGTACGCGAAGTGGCACACGCCGCTGGTCTCGGCGTGCACGTCGGCGCCGCCGAGGCCGTTCTGGGTGATCTCCTCGCCGGTGACCGCCTTGACGACGTCCGGGCCGGTGATGAACATCTGCGAGGTCTCGCGGACCATGAAGACGAAGTCGGTCAGGGCGGGGCTGTAGGCCGCGCCGCCCGCGCACGGACCGAGCATCACGGAGATCTGGGGGATGACTCCGGACGCCCTGGTGTTGCGCTGGAAGATGCCGCCGTAGCCGGCGAGCGCGGAGACGCCCTCCTGGATACGGGCCCCGGCACCGTCGTTGAGCGAGACGAGGGGCGCGCCGGCCGCGATGGCCTTGTCCATGATCTTGTGGATCTTGCTGGCGTGAGCCTCGCCGAGGGCGCCGCCGAAGATCCGGAAGTCGTGGGCGTAGACGAAGACCGTGCGGCCCTCCACCGTGCCCCAGCCGGTGACGACACCGTCGGTGTACGGCTTCTTGGCCTCCAGGCCGAAGCCGGTGGCGCGGTGCCGGCGCAGCTGCTCCACCTCGTGGAAGGAACCGGGGTCGAGGAGCAGTTCGATGCGTTCGTGAGCGGTCAGCTTGCCCTTGGCGTGCTGTGCCTCGGTCGCCCGCTCGCTGGGGCCCGCCACGGCCCGCGCACGGATCGCGTGCAGTTCGGCCACGCGTCCGCGGGAATCCTTGGGCTCGTCCTGCGTCTCGTCCAAAACGGTCATGTAGTGACCTTACGAAACCAGGAGGCTCAAAGGGTCCGTCGGAAGCGCACAGTCTCGCGCGCCATTTCCTGGTGCTCCTGGACAGAAACGAGCACCGGAGGGACGGGACCGGCTGTCTGGAGAGGGTGCGGCTTGTAGGGGTCGCACAATACCCTCCGGGAGATCTGCGCCACACGGCGGGCCCGGCGGCCGTGGCCGCACTGTCGGGTCCCGCCGGGTGACGCGCTCCGGTTTCAGCAGCCGCCGCAGTTCTTGAAGGTCACGTCCCAGTGGTTGCCCTCGTCGGCGTAGAGGTTCCCGGAGGCGGCCTGCCACTGCGGGTACCCGTCCCCGCGCAGCCCGATGTAGGTGAAGGTGTTCTTCACGTAGTTGGTCAGGCAGGTGTTCTTGCCGAAGTCGAGCTTGTAGCCGTTCCAGTGCGAGTAGGTGCCGGAGGCGTGCCCGGTCTCGGTGCCGCCGGTGATGTTGAGGGCGCAGCCGGAGGCGGACCTCAGGGTCTGGGCGCCCTGGGCGGTGGCCAGGTTGAGCTGGTCGAAGGACGTACAGGTCGAGGTGTTGCGGTTGGAGCAGCCGCCCGAGGACGACCAGGAGATGCCCGAGGACGTGAACATCGAGGTCGCGGTCGCGTGGCTGATCTTGGTGACGGCGAAGGCGGGGGCCGCGGCGAGCGCGCCGAGGCCGGGTGCGAAGAGGGCCGCGCCGAGGAGCGTGCCGACGGTGAGGGCGGAGCGCAGCCTGGGGCCGCGGCGGACGGGGGCGGGCACCGGTATCGCTGACATGAGGGGTCTCTCCTTCTGCGCACAGCGGCGGACGGGGCGCGTGGGAGCGCTCCGCGTGGGGGTCCGTGCGGGCGGGGGCAGGGCGATCCTGCCGTACGCCGCACCGGTACGCCAGAGGGCGTAACGGACGGGTGGCGGCAGCGCGGGAGGCGCCGGGGAGGAACACTCTGGGCGCACGGGGCACCACCCAGCGTTGGATGTTGAAAGTTGAACGGAATGGCGCTACCGTCGACATCGTTGAAAGTTCAACAGCTTCGGCGGTCAGCCGGGGCTCGTCCTCCAGGAGCAGTCTCATGGGTCTCTTCGGCCGCAAGAACGACACGGACACCACCGGCACCGCTGCCCCGGCGGCGGCCCCCGCCGAGGTCAGCCCGGACCTCGCCGCACTGACCGGTGACTACACCCTCGACCCGGCGCATTCGAGCCTCGGCTTCTCCGCCCGGCACGCCATGGTCACCAACGTCAAGGGCGGCTTCAAGGACTTCGAGGGCACGCTGCACCTCGACGGCACCGACCCCTCGAAGTCGACGGCCTCGATCGACGTGCGGATGGACAGCATCGACACCGGTTCCCCCGACCGTGACGGGCATCTGCGCAGCGCGGACTTCTTCAACACCGAGGTCCACCCGGCGATGACCTTCCGCTCGACCTCGGCGCAGGCGCTGGGCGGCGACGACTACCGGGTCACGGGTGACCTGACGATCCTCGGCACGACCAAGCCGGTCACCCTGGACCTGGAGTTCAACGGCGCGGCCACGGACCCCTTCGGCAACGAGCGGGTCGGCTTCGAGGGCACCGCCGAGATCCTGCGCTCCGCGTGGGGCCTGACCTACAACGCCGCTCTGGAGACCGGCGGGGTGCTGGTCTCGGACAAGATCAAGCTCACCCTGGAGATCTCCGCGATCAAGAACGCCGGCTGAGCGGCCGCCCGGCCGCCTGGGCGGCACCGCTCGCGGGAAACGGCCGCGCCCCTCCTGGCCGGAGGGGCGCGGCCGTTTTCCGTGCGGGCTCCTCGTGTTCGTGCGGGCTCCTCGTGTTCGTGCGGGCTCCTCGTGTTCGTGCGGGCTCCTCGTGCCGCGCGCTCCCCCGCGCCGGCCCTGTCTTACGGGAAGGGTTTCGAGGCCCTGTTCAGAAGCCGCCGCCGAAGTCGGAGTTGTTGCCGCCTCCGAACCCGTCCCCGCCACCGAATCCGCCTCCGAACCCGTCCCCGCCGCCCCCGAAGTCGCCGGGGTCGAAGTCCGAGCCGGTGACGTCGCCGCCCTCGTACCCGTTCTGGGCGTCGAAGTCGCCGTACCCGTATCCGTACTCGGCGCCGTAGGCGGGGGTCGCCATGACGCCGCCGAGCGCGGTGCCCAGGAGCAGTCCCGGCAGCAGTCCGCCGCCGAAGTAGCCGCCGGCCCAGGGGCCGTAGGCGGGGCCCGCGTCCCAGTAGGGGCGGCGTTCGCCGCCGGGTGTGGCCACGGTGCGCACCATCGGGGGTGCGCCGTCGTCGAGGCGGGCCCGGTCGGCGGCGCACACGGGGATCTCGCGCGGTGTGCCGCCCGCGGGGGCCCACTCGGCGTCGGCGACCGAGGGCCCGTGCCGCGGGTCGAAGAAGCAGGGCGGGCGCCGGTCGGGCAGCGGCGCCCCGGTACGGCGCGCCTCCAGGGTCGCGAGGGAGAACCTGCCCTCCTCCAGCGCCTGGGTGACCGCGCGGACGTCCTCGGGCGCACGGGCCGCCGCCATGAGCGACTTGGCCTGGTCGTAGGCGTTCAGGGCCCGCTCGTAGTCGGCCCTGCGGGTGTCGTCGGCGCCGGGTTCGGCCGGGTGGAAGTCGAGCCGGTCCAGTTCCTCGCCGAAGGCGGTGATGTCCTCGTCGACGACGGTCCGCAGCCGCTCCAGGGCCACGTGCCGTTCCTGCTCGCGGCGGCGTCGCCGGCCGCGCGAGACCAGATAGACGCCGCCCGCGCCCAGCACTACGACGGCGCCCACCACGACGAGCGGGGCCACGGGAGCGCCGCCCGCGCCGTCGGCGCCCCAGGAGGCGGGGGCGGCGCCGGTGGCCGTGCGCAGGGCGATACCGGTGAAGTCGTCGAGCTGGGCGGTCAGGCTCTCGCCCCGGACGGTGCGGACGGCGTTGCCCACGGCGGCACGGGACATGACCCGGGAGTCGGCCCCGGCGGTGAACTCGGTGCCGTAGCGGAGCGCGTAGACACCCGCGATCCCGGTACGGGAGCGCAGGTCGCCCAGCACCTCGCCCCGGTCCGCCCCGCCCGGGGGCAGCACCGCGACGAACACGGAGCGACCGGCGTCCTTGATCCGGTTCTCCAGATCCCTCTCCCCCGCCTTGGAGAACTGGTCGCGCATCGCGGGATCGACGTAGACGGGGTCCTGGCGCAGCGCCTCGGCGGCGGCCCGGACGTCGACCCCGGCCGCTCGCGCCCCGGGGGCCGAGGCGAGGACGGCGCCCAGGGCGAGCAGTACCGCGAAGAGGGGCGCGAGCAGCCGGGGAGCGGTGCGCCCGCACTCCGGCCTCAAGTGGCTCATGTGTTCGACGCTAGCCCACCTGGAGTGGCTCGGCAGCCGGGAATAGCTTCCCTTTACACCTTGCCGCCCCGGACTTTCCCTTGGCCGGAGGGGCGAGCGGGCCGGACCCGTGCGCGGGCGCCCCGGCCCCGTCCCGGCCCCGGACCGCCCGCGCGCCGGTTACTCGGCGGGCGTGACCCCCGCGCGCAGCAGTCCGTAGGTGTACGCGTCCTCCAACGCCTGCCACGAGGCGGCGATGACGTTCTCCGCGACGCCCACCGTGGACCACTCCCCCGCGCTGTCGCTCGTGGAGATGAGGACCCGGGTCGTGGACTCGGTGCCGTGCCGCCCCTCCAGGATGCGCACCTTGTAGTCGACGAGCCCGAACTGGGCGAGCTCGGGGTGGATGCGCTCCAGGGCGACGCGCAGCGCGCGGTCCAGGGCGTTGACGGGGCCGTTGCCCTCGGCGGTCGCGACGATGCGCTCGCCCTTGGCCCACAGTTTGACGGTGGCCTCGTTGGCGTGGCTGCCGTCGGGGCGGTCCTCGACGATGGCCCGCCAGGACTCGGTGCGGAAGTAGCGGCGGGCCTTGCCCTCCACCTCGGCGCGCAGCAGCAGTTCGAAGGAGGCGTCCGCCGCCTCGTACGAGTAGCCCTGGAGCTCGCGTTCCTTGACCCGGGCGACCACGCGGCCGACGAGTTCGCGGTCCCCGCCGAGGTCGACGCCGAGCTCCTTCCCCTTCAGCTCGATGGAGGCGCGCCCGGCCATGTCCGAGACGAGCATGCGCAGCCGGTTGCCGACGAGGTCGGGGTCGATGTGCTGGTAGAGGTCCGGATCGACCTTGATGGCCGAGGCGTGCAGCCCCGCCTTGTGCGCGAAGGCCGACACCCCGACGTACGGCTGGTGGGTCGAGGGGGTGAGGTTGACGACCTCGGCGATGGCGTGCGAGATCCGGGTCATCTCGCTCAGCGCCCCCTCGGGCAGGACGTGGCGGCCGTACTTCAGCTCCAGCGCGCCGACGACCGGGAAGAGGTTGGCGTTGCCGACGCGTTCGCCGTAGCCGTTGGCGGTGCACTGGACGTGGGTGGCGCCCGCGTCGACGGCGGCGAGGGTGTTGGCGACGGCGCAGCCCGTGTCGTCCTGCGCGTGGATGCCGAGGCGGGCACCGGTGTCGGCGAGCACGGTGTGCACGACGGCGCTGATCTGGGCGGGCAGCATCCCGCCGTTGGTATCGCACAGGACGACGACGTCGGCGCCCGCCCCCGCGGCGGCGCGCACCACGTCCTTCGCGTAGCCGGGGTTCGCCTTGTAGCCGTCGAAGAAGTGCTCGCAGTCGACGAAGACGCGCCGGCCCTGGGCGCGCAGGTGGGAGACGGTGTCGCGGACCATCTCCAGGTTCTCCTCCAGGGTCGTGCGCAGCGCGAGTTCGACGTGCCGGTCGTGCGCCTTGGCCACCAGGGTGATCACCGGGGCGCCGGAGTCCAGGAGCGCCTTGACCTGCGGGTCCTCGGCCGCCGTGCTGCCGGCCCTGCGGGTCGCCCCGAAGGCGACGAGCTGGGCGTTGCGGAAGCTGATCTCCTGGCGGGCGCGGGCGAAGAACTCGGTGTCGCGCGGGTTGGCCCCGGGCCAGCCGCCCTCGATGAAGCCGACGCCGAAGTCGTCCAGGTGCCGGGCGATGGTCATCTTGTCGGCCACGGTGAGGTTGATGCCCTCACGCTGCGCGCCGTCGCGCAGGGTCGTGTCGAAGACGTGGAAGTCGCGGTCGACGGCGGCGTCGGCCTCGCTCGGGGCGGCCGGCGCGGTGCGCGCGGCGAGGCCGTCGGTGGCCTGGCTGGTCATGGCTGGTGACTCCTGTCGGGAGAGTGGCTCCGTACGTGCTCTGGCTCCACTTGCCCCCCTACTCGCGCACTGCGCCCCGGCCGTGGTGGGGCCGGAAACGAAAAAGACCCCTCGCGGGTGCGAGAGGTCTGCGCGCGGGTCTGGGGCACGGTGGCCGTTGCCGCGAAGGTCGTGTCGCGGTTTCAGCGGCCACTGAGGACCGGCGCGCTGCTGCCGATAATCATGGCGTGAGCGAGCATGGCCGCAGTCTGCCACAGGACGCGCCGGGCGTGGCGGCTCATCTCATGATGTGATCCGCGCGAAGCGTCCCGCGGGTCCGCCGCACCGCCTGTACCGCCTGTACCGCCTGTACCGCCTGTACCGCCTGTACCGCCTGTACCGCCTGTACCGCCTGTACCGCCTGTACCGCCTGTACCGGCCGTACCGGTTCGCACCGGTACGCACCGGTACCACCGGTCCGATAACCACTTATAAGGATCTACATTTGTACCTGTTTGAAGGCTTTTCCTACGGGTAACCCGGCAGTGACCAGAGACCACAGCCGGCACAGGAGTGCCCAGGAGATCCCCATGGCGAACAAGACCGCTTTCGCGACCGTGAATCCGTACAACGGGGAGACCGTCGCCGAGTTCCCGTCGATCGAGGGCGTGGAGGTCGACCGGCTGATCGAGCGGGCCGACCGGGCCTTCGCCGAGTGGCGGTCCAAGGACGTCAAGGTGCGGGCGGCGGCCGTGGGCCGGGCCGCCGCGCTGATGCGTGACCGCAGGGAGCGGCTGGCCCGGCTCCTGACACTGGAGATGGGCAAGCTGATCGGCGAGGCGCGCGGCGAGGTGGACCTCGCGGCGTCGATCCTCCAGTACTACGCCGACCACGGGCCCGGCTTCGCGGCCCCGGAGTCCCTGGACGTGGAGGAGGGCGAGGCGTACCTCGTGCACGAGCCCCTGGGGGTGCTGCTCGGGGTCATGCCGTGGAACTTCCCGCTGTATCAGGTGGTGCGTTTCGCCGGTCCCAATCTGGTGCTCGGCAACACGATCCTGCTCAAGCACGCGGGGAACTGCCCGCAGTCGGCGCTCGCCCTGGAGGAGCTGTTCCGGGACGCGGGGCTGGACGAGGGGGTCTACACGAACCTCTTCGTCGGGCACGAGGAGGTCGCCCGGATCATCGACAGCCCGCACGTGAAGGGCGCCTCGCTGACCGGCAGCGAGCGGGCGGGGGCGGCGCTCGCCGAGTCCGCCGGGCGGAACATGAAGAAGAGCCTGCTGGAGCTGGGCGGCAGCGACCCCTTCATCGTGCTGGACGCGGAGAACCTGGAGCGCACGGTGGGCGCCGCGGTGGCGGGCCGGCTCGGGAACACGGGGCAGAGCTGCGTGGCCTCGAAGCGGTTCATCGTGCTGGACGAGATCCACGACCGCTTCGTCGCGGGGATGAAGGAGCGGTTCGCGCGTCTGCGGCCCGGTGACCCGGCCGACGAGGAGACCACCTTCGGGCCGCTCTCCTCCGAGAAGGCCGCCGCCGACCTCGCCGAGCAGGTCAAGGAGACCGTCGGCCAGGGCGCTCACGTCGTGACCGGCGGCAACCGGATCGACCACCCGGGCGCCTTCGTGGAACCCACGATCCTGACCGGGGTGACGCCGGGCATGCGGGCGTACGCGGAGGAGCTGTTCGGCCCGGTCGCGGTGGTGTACCGGGTGGCGGACGAGGACGAGGCGGTGGCGCTCGCCAACGACTCCGACTTCGGCCTCGGCGGTTCGGTGTTCTGCGCCGACCTGGAGCGGGCCAAGCGGGTCGCGGAGCGCGTCGAGACCGGAATGGTGTGGATCAACCACCCCACCGGCACCCAGGCCGATCTGCCCTTCGGCGGGATCAAGCGCTCGGGGTACGGCCGGGAGCTGTCGCACCTCGGGATGCGCGAGTTCGTGAACCAGAAGCTGGTCCGGGTCCTGCCCAACGACGCGGAGCTGCGCGGTATCGCGGGCTGAGCGGGACCGGGCTACACGGGCAGGGGGCAGGGCACGGGACGGGGGGCATGGGTAAGGGGCGCCGTCCGGGACGGCGCCCCTTACCCATGCCCCCCGTCCCTCCCGTCGGCTCCGGGGCGCCGGGGCGTCTAGCCGAGTTCGTGCATCCAGCCGTGGGTGTCCTCGGCCGCGCCGGACTGGAGGGCGAGAAGGGCCTCGCGCAGGCGCATCGTGACCGTGCCGGGGGTGCCGTCGCCCTGGGTCCACTCGCCCTTCGCCGACTTGACGGTGCCGACGGGCGTGATGACGGCGGCGGTGCCGCACGCGAAGACCTCGGTGAGCCGGCCGCTCTCCGTGTCGCGCTTCCAGTCCTCGGTGGAGATCCGGCCCTCCTCGGCCTCGTAGCCCAGTTCGCGGGCCAGGGTGAGGAGGGAGTCGCGCGTGATGCCCGGAAGGAGGGAACCGGTGAGCGCGGGGGTCACGATCTTGTCGCCGTACACGAAGTACAGGTTCATGCCGCCCATCTCCTCGACCCAGCGGTGCTCGACGGCGTCGAGCCACACGACCTGATCGCAGCCCTTCCGCGCGGCCTCGGCCTGCGCGACGAGGGAGGCGGCGTAGTTCCCGCCGGTCTTGGCGGCGCCGGTGCCGCCCTTGACGGCGCGCACGTAGTCCTCGGAGAGCCACACCGAGACCGGCTGGACGCCGCCGGGGAAGTAGGCGCCGGCCGGGGAGGCGATGACCAGGAAGAGGTACTCGTTGGCCGGTTTGACCCCGAGCCCCACCTCTGTGGCGATCATGAAGGGCCGCAGGTAGAGGCTGGCCTCACCGTGCGCCGGGACCCATGCCTTGTCCTGCTTGACGAGGGCGTCGCAGGCTTCGACGAAGGTCTCGACGGGCAGCTCGGGCATCGCCAGGCGGCGCGCGGAGCGCTGGAAGCGTTCGGCGTTGGCCTGGGGGCGGAAGGTCGCGACGGAGCCGTCGGGGCGCCGGTACGCCTTGAGCCCCTCGAAGATCGTCTGCGCGTAGTGCAGCGTCATGTTGGCCGGGTCCACCGAGAGCGGCGCGTAGGGGACGAGCTGCGCCTCGTGCCAGCCGCGGCCCTCGGTCCACTTGATGGTCACCATGTGGTCGGTGAAGTGCCGGCCGAAGCCGGGGGCGGTGAGGATCGCCTCCCGTTCCGCGTCGGACAGGGGGGTCGAGGTGGGCTTCAGCTCGATCGTGGGCGTCGTCATGGTGTGTCCTTCACCGGTCTGGGTTGTGACGGACCGCGCCCACGTCTGCACGTGGAGTACTAGGACGTCCAAGCATTCCCGTATATCGCGGCTCCGCCTCCGATTATCGCGCGGATGTGCGGGAGGGGGAATGCCGAGGGGTGGAGGGCGCGGTCCTGGGTCGATGGTCGCACCCGGTCTCGCCTACGCGAGAAGCCGCCGGGTGCCCTTGTCTGGGGACCCGGCGGCTTCGTTCGCTCGGTGGAGCGTGGAGCGGCGGCCGGGTCAGCCCGCTACTCGTACGGCGAGCGCGTCGCCGATCTCGTCCGTGGTGCGGGGCGAGCCGTCCCGGGCGGCGAGGTCGGCGGTGACGGCCTCCTCGACGCGGACGGCCTCGGCGTCGAGGCCGAGGTGGCGCAGCAGGAGGGCGACCGAGAGGATCGTCGCGGTCGGGTCCGCCTTGCCCTGGCCCGCGATGTCCGGGGCGGAACCGTGCACCGGCTCGAACATCGAGGGGAACTCGCCCGTCGGGTTGACGTTGCCCGAGGCGGCCAGGCCGATGCCGCCGGTCACGGCTGCGGCGAGGTCGGTGAGGATATCGCCGAAGAGGTTGTCGGTGACGATCACGTCGAAGCGCTCGGGCTGGGTGACGAAGAAGATCGTCGCGGCGTCCACGTGCAGGTAGTCCGTGGTGACGTCCGGGTACTCCTGGGCGACCCGGTCGAAGACGTTCTTCCAGAGGTGGCCCGCGTACACGAGGACGTTGTTCTTGTGCACCAGGGTCAGCTTCTTGCGCGGACGGGCCTGGGCGCGTGCGAAGGCGTCCCGGACCACGCGCTCGACACCGAAGGCGGTGTTGACGCTGACCTCGGTGGCGACCTCGGCGGGGGTGCCGGTGCGCAGCGAGCCGCCGTTGCCGGTGTACGGGCCCTCGGTGCCCTCGCGCACGACGACGAAGTCGATGTCGGGGCGGCCGGCCAGCGGGCTCGCGGTGTTCGGGAAGAGCTTCGAGGGGCGCAGGTTGATGAAGTGCTCGAACGCGAAGCGGAGCTTGAGCAGCAGGCCGCGCTCCAGCACCCCGGAGGGCACGGAGGGGTCACCGATCGCACCGAGCAGGATCGCGTCGTGCCCCTTCAGCGCCGCGAGCTCCGCGTCCGGGAGGGTCTCCCCCGTGCGGTGCCAGCGCCGGGCGCCGAGGTCGTACTCCTTGGTCTCCAGCTTGACGTCCTGCGGAAGGACCGCGTTGAGGACCTTGAGGCCCTGCGACACGACCTCCGGACCGATTCCGTCACCGGGGATCACTGCGAGATTGATGGTGCGCGACATGCCCGGCACCCTACTCCTCGTCCCATTGCCTGACACGGCACGTCCATCATACGGACACCTTGCCAGGAGGACGTGTACCGGCCACCTACCCGTAAGGGAGCGGTTACCGCCGAGTGGGACGTTCCGTTCATGGACACTCCCCGATTCGGAATCCCCGACCGGCTCGCCGCCCGTATGACGATGCCCGAGCAACACGAGTACCTGCGGCACACGTTGAGCCGCCGCGGCGCCCTGCGGGCCGGCACGGTCACCGCCGGCACTCTCGCGGGCGCGGGTCTGCTCGGCGGCGCGGGGGCGAGCGCGGCGCAGCCGCAGGCCCCCGCCAGGACGCCGGACTTCCTGCCGGGCGCACACTCCGGCGCCTCGCCGGTCGACGGTTCGCTCGTCGCCCCGTTCGGGCGCCACCTGGCCTTCGGCGCCGATCCGAAGACGCAGATGACGGTGAGCTGGCAGGTGCCGCTGCCGGTGCGCAAACCCTTCCTTCGGGTGGGTACGAGGCCGTGGGACCTGAGCCGCAGGATCGAGGCCGAGGTGCGCGCGCTGCACACGCCCGCGCTGACCGCCAAGCTGCCGGCGGTGGACCAGTACTACCTGCACGTCTCGCTGGAGCACCTGCGTCCGGACACGACGTACTACTACGGGGTGGGCCACACCGGTTTCGACCCGGCCGACGCGCGCAACTACGGGACGGTGGGCACCTTCCGCACGGCGCCGGCCCGGCCGGGCTCCTTCACCTTCACGGCCTTCGGCGACCAGGGCGTGTCCTACGACGCGCTGGCCAACGACGCGGTGATCCTCGGCCAGAACCCCTCCTTCCACCTGCACGCGGGCGATATCTGCTACGCCGATTCGAGCGGCTCGGGGCAGAGCACGGACGCCTACGACGCGCGGGTGTGGGACCAGTTCCTCGCGCAGACCGAGTCGGTGGCCGCGCGGGTCCCGTGGATGGTGACGACCGGCAACCACGACATGGAGGCGTGGTACTCGCCGAACGGCTACGGCGGCCAGAACGCCCGCTGGACGCTGCCGGCTGGTGGGCTCGACGCCGAGAAGTCGCCGGGTGTCTACTCCTTCGTGTACGGGAACGTGGGTGTGGTCGCCCTCGACGCGAACGACGTGAGCCTGGAGATCAAGGCCAACACGGGATACACGGACGGGGCGCAGACCCGCTGGCTGGAGGGGCGGCTCAAGGAGCTGCGGGCCCACCGCGACGTCGACTTCCTCGTGGTCTTCTTCCACCACTGCGCCTTCTCCACGACCAACGCGCACGCCTCGGACGGCGGGGTGCGCGACGCGTGGGTGCCGCTGTTCGACAAGTACCGGGTGGATCTCGTGGTCAACGGCCACAACCACGTGTACGAGCGCACCGACGCGCTGCGCGGCGGGCAGGTCGCGCGCACCGTCCCGGTCGGCGAGTCGGTCAGCTCCACGCGGGACGGCATCGTGTACGTCACGGCCGGTGGCGCGGGGAAGGCGCTCTACAACTTCCCCGCGCCCGACTCCTACGAGGGCCACGAGGCCCACGTGGACAGCGTCGACTCCTACCACTGGACCGCCTCCGGCAAGGTCAAGGAGGCCGTCGAGTGGTCGCGGGTGCGCTACACGGGCTTCTCGTTCCTGGCGGTCGAGGTGACGGCGGGGGCCAGGCCCCGGCTGGAGGTCTCGGCGCTCGCCGAGAGCGGTGAACGGATCGACCACTTCACCATCACGCGCTGACCGGGGGCGGGCCCGGCAGGCGGCAGGCGGCCGGGCCGGGCGGAAATGGGCCGGCCGGTCCGCGCGAAGCGGTCCGGCCGGCCACCGGCGGCTCCCGGTCCGGTACGTATATCAGTTCGGCGGGCCCCCGCGGCAGGGTGTGCCGGGCGCGGGGACCCGGGCCACCGGGGGGTCAGTGCCCGGTGACGCCGCCGTTGTCCCGGCGGTCGAGGGCGCGCTGGAGGGCGGCTGCGGCGTTCTTGCGCTCGGACTCGCTCTGGGTCGCGGAGCGGTGACGGACTCGGCGGGCGGTCGTCTCTGCGGCCATGAGGATCGACTCCTTTGAGGTCCTTGCCGTACGAAGCCATGTCGTACGGGCGGTGCTGGTGCGCTGGCGGCCTCGGGGGCCACGGCGGGGCCGCTCGGGGCGGGCCGGGTGTGGTCGAGGGGAGAGCTGGGGAGCGCCGCAAGGGGCGGGGACCCGGCCCGCAGGGTTCGCCTGCACGGGGCCGCGGTACGCGTCCGCCTTCGCTGGATACAGCGAGAACAGTCCGGCTCCTACAAAAGTAGGCCAGGTTCCCTTCGCTGTCTCCACAATTACTCGGACTTCCTACTATCTGAGACGGCCTCCGGCGCGCCCGCCCTCGGGACGGTGCGCCGGAGGCTGTCTCAGAACTGCGCCGGGTCCATGTCGCGGGCGGTGGTGTCCAGGCTCTCCAGGAGGTCGAACCTGGGCCCCGTGGCCGGCAGCTCGTGGCGGAAGAAGTAGCGGGCGGCCGCGCGCTTGCCCGCGTAGAAGTCGCCCGTACGGCCGTCCGCCGCCAGGAGCTGTTCGACCCACATCCAGGCGATCACGACGTGGCCGACGGCCTCCAGGTAGACCGAGGCGTTGGCGAGCGCGGTGTCGGGGTCCTTGTCGGCCCACAGCGCCGCGGTGACGCGCGCGACACGGTCGGCGGCCTCCACGAGTCGCTCCCCGTACGCCGGGAGGTCGCCGCCCGCCGTCCGGGCGCGCCCGGCGCTCTCGCCGATGGCCCCGAGGAGCAGCCGCAGCGCCGCTCCCCCGCCGATCACCGCCTTGCGGCCGAGCAGATCCAGGCCGTGGATGCCGTGCGTGCCCTCGTGGATGGGGTTGAGGCGGTTGTCGCGGTAGAACTGCTCGACGTCGTACTCACGGGTGTAGCCGTAGCCCCCGTGCACCTGGATGGCGAGGCTGTTGGCGGTCAGGCACCACTGAGAGGGCCAGCTCTTCGCGATCGGGGTGAGGATGTCGAGCAGCAGTCCGGCGCGCTCGCGCTCCGCCTCGCCGGGAGCGGTGCGCTGTTCGTCGACGAGGCGGCCGCAGTACAGCGTCAGGGCGAGCGCCCCCTCGACGTACGCCTTCTGCGCGAGCAGCATCCGGCGCACGTCGGCGTGGGCGATGATCGGCACCTGCGGCGTGGCCGGGTCCTTCGCCCCGACGGGGCGGCCCTGGGGGCGGGAGCGGGCGTAGTCGAGCGCGTGCAGGTAGCCGGTGTAGCCGAGCGCGGTGGCGCCGAGACCGACGCCGATCCTGGCCTCGTTCATCATGTGGAACATGTGGGCGAGGCCCTGGTTCTCCTCCCCCACGAGGTACCCGACGGCGCCCGGCTCGCCGCCCGGACGGTGCGCGCCCTCCCCGAAGTTGAGCAGAGTGTTGGTGGTGCCCCGGTAGCCCATCTTGTGGTTGAGCCCGGCGAGCACGACGTCGTTGCGCTCCCCCAGCGCCCCGTCGGGGCCCACGAGCCGCTTGGGCACGACGAACAGCGACAGGCCCTTCGTGCCCGCGGGGCCGCCCGGGGTGCGGGCCAGGACGAGGTGGACGATGTTCTCGGACAGCTCGTGGTCGCCGCCGGAGATCCACATCTTGTTGCCGAAGAGGCGGTAGGTCCCGTCCGGGGCGCGTTCGGCGCGGGTGCGGACGTCCGCGAGCGAGGAGCCGGCCTGCGGTTCCGACAGGCACATGGTGCCGAACCAGCGCCCCTCGACCATGGGGCGGACATAGGTGTCGATCTGCTCCCGGCTGCCGTGCGCGAGCAGCAGGTTGGCGTTGCCGACCGTGAGGAAGGGGTAGGCCGAGGTCGCGACGTTCGCGGCCTGGAACCACGCGAAGCACGCGTCGGTGACGACACGGGGCAGCTGCATCCCGCCGACCTCCGCGTCCAGGCCCGCGCCGGTCAGCCCCGCCCGCGCGAAGACCTTCAGCGCCTCGCCGACCTCGGGGATGATGTGCACCCGCTCGCCGTCGAAACTCGGCTCCTGCGCGTCGTTCTTCTTGTTGTGCGGGGCGAAGTGGCGGGTCGCGATGGTCTCGCTCAGCTCCAGGACCGCGTCGAAGGTCTCCCGGTCGTGCTCGGCGTAGCGGGGCCGCTTCGTGAGCTCCTCGACCCGCAGCCATTCGTGCAGCAGGAAACCGAGGTCCCGGCGGGACAGCAGCAGGGAGTGTGCGCGGTCGTCCTTCTTCGGCATGGCGTCCCTCTCCTCGGGCGGCGTTACGGGCGGTCCCGCCCACCGGGCCATACTAAGCGGACGCTTAGTGATCTGGACAGGGGTGCGCCCCGGTGGGGCGCGTGCTGCCGTAAGGGGCGCACTCGGTCCGCTGGCTCCTGCTTACGGCGTTCGAGCGTTCACGTGATGTCGCCGTCGCGCCAGTCGAGGTGCAGCACGTGTGCCGGGTCCAGCAGCTCGGGCGCGGCCCGTACCCACGTGCTGCCCTCCTCCTCGGGCAGCGGGATCGGCCCGGCCGGGCCCAGGGTCGCGAGCGATCCGGGCCAGGGCTGCCAGCCGCGCGTCGCGTAGAGCGGCGCCCCGAGGCGCGAGGCGGACAGGGCTCCGAGTTCGTAGGCGGCGTCGACGATCCGCTCCAGTTCGGCCATGACCCGGGAGCCGAGGCCCCTGCGGCGCGCGTCGGCGCGGACGGCGACGCCCTCGACGTAGCCGACGCGCAGGGACCGCCCGTGGTGCAGCACCCGCCGCTGGACGACGCTGCCGTGCGCGATCAGCCCTCCGCCGTGGGTGATCAGCACGTGGAGCCCGCCAAGCGTGTGGGCCCAGTCCCGGTCGTCGAAGCGGCCCGCGAAGGCGGCGTCGAGCAGGGTGCGGACGCGGGACAGCTCCCGCTCCGTCAGATCGGCGGTGTGCACAGTGCGTTGTTGAGTCATCCCGTACACGGTAGTCAGTGGGAGGGGGCGGAGTGGGCGCATCCGGGAAGCGGGACGGGGCGGGCACCGCGCGGGGCGGGCGCCGCCGGGGCCCCTCGTGGCGGAAGGAGTGCGGCCGGACCCCCGCCACGCCGTCCCGGCCGTCACCGTACGCGGACACGACACCGCCCCCGGCCGGTATGAGCACCGGGGCCGGGGGCGGGGGCCGGGAGGGAGGGGGAGGGCACGCGGGCCGGTCCTCCGAGGGCCGGGGTCAGCCCATGTGCGGGTAGCCGTACTCGGTCGGCGACACCAGCGAGTCCTTGATGGCGCGGGTGAGCGTCCACCGCTGGAGGTTCTGCGGGGCGCCCGCCTTGTCGTTGGTGCCGGAGGCGCGGCCGCCGCCGAAGGGCTGCTGGCCGACGACGGCGCCGGTCGACTTGTCGTTGATGTAGAAGTTGCCCGCGGCGTAGCGCAGCTTCTCCATCGTGCGCGCGGCGGCCTGGCGGTCGTTCGCGATGACCGAGCCGGTGAGGGCGTAGTCGGAGACCGCCTCCATCTGGTCGAGCATCGCGTCGTAGTTCTCGTCCTGGTAGACGTAGACGGCCAGGATCGGGCCGAAGTACTCGGTCGTGAAGACCTCGTTCTCGGGGTCGGTGCACTCGATGACGGTGGGGCGGACGAAGTAGCCGACCGAGTCGTCGTAGGTGCCTCCGGCCACGATGGTGCAGGCCGGGTCGTTCTTGGCGCGGTCGATGGCGGCCTTGTTCTTCGCGAAGGACCGCTCGTCGATGACGGCGCCGATGAAGTTCGACAGGTCGGTGACGTCGCCCATGGCGATGCCGTCGACCTCGGCCGCGAACTCCTCCTTGAACCCGTTGTCCCAGATCGACGCCGGGATGTAGGCGCGCGAGGAGGCCGAGCACTTCTGGCCCTGGTACTCGAAGGAGCCGCGGGTCAGCGCGGTCTTGAGCACGGCGGGGTCGGCGCTCGGGTGGGCGACGACGAAGTCCTTGCCGCCGGTCTCGCCGATCAGGCGCGGGTAGGTGCGGTAGTTCTCGATGTTGTTGCCGACCTCCTTCCACAGGTGCTGGAAGGTCTTGGTCGAGCCGGTGAAGTGGATTCCCGCGAGGTCACGGTGGGTGAGGGCGACCTCGGAGACGGCGATGCCGTCGCCGGTGACGAGGTTGATGACGCCCTTGGGCAGTCCGGCCTCCTCCAGCAGCTCCATCATGAGCACGGCGGCGTGGGTCTGCGTCGGGGACGGCTTCCACACGACGACGTTGCCCATGAGGGCCGGGGCGGTCGGCAGGTTCGCGGCGATGGCCGTGAAGTTGAAGGGCGTGATCGCGTAGACGAAGCCCTCCAGCGGGCGGTGGTCCATGCGGTTCCACACGCCGGCGGAGTTGGCCGGGGGCTGCTCGGCGAGGATGCCTCGCGCGTAGTGCACGTTGAAGCGCCAGAAGTCGACCAGCTCGCACGGGGTGTCGATCTCGGCCTGCTGCGCGGTCTTGCCCTGGCCGAGCATCGTCGAGGCGGCGAGGGTCTCGCGCCACTTGCCGGAGAGCAGCTCGGCGGCGCGCAGGATGATCGCGGCGCGGTCGTCGAAGGAGGTCGCGCGCCAGCCGGGGGCGGCGGCGAGCGCGGCGTCCACGGCGTCCTGGGCGTCCTGGCGCGTCGCGGCACGGCCGGTGCCGATGACCGACTTGTGGTTGTGCGGCTGGACGACCTGGAACTCCTCGCCGCCACCGAGGCGCTTGACGCCTCCGATGGTCATGGGGAGCTCGATCGGGTTCTCGGCCAGCTCCTTGAGCTTGGCTTCGAGGCGGGCCCGCTCGGGCGATCCGGGGGCGTAGCCGTGGACCGGCTCGTTGACCGGGGCGGGGACCTGGGTCACAGCGTCCATGGGTTCCGTGTCTCCTTGGGTCGTGGGGGCGGCGGTTCGGTTTCGCCGGGGGCGGGGTGCGGCGTACGGGGCGCGAGCCGGGGGCGGGCCCCCTGCTTCCGGGTTCTCCCGGGCCGGGGTCCGCACCGGCCTCCGGTTCGGTTCTCGGTGACCGCGGGCCGGGTGGGGAGGGCTCGGCCGGTCAGTTCTTGGTGACCATCGAGCGCAGGAAGAACAGCAGGTTGGCGGGCTTCTCGGCGAGACGCCGCATGAAGTAGCCGTACCAGTCCGTGCCGTACGCGGTGTAGACCCGCATCCGGTGGCCCTCGGCGGCGAGCCGCAGGTGCTCCTCGGAGCGGATGCCGTAGAGCATCTGGAACTCGAAGTCACCGGGCTTGCGTCCGGCGCGCCGTGCGAGGTCCTGGGCGATGGCGACGATGCGCGGGTCGTGCGAGCCGACCATCGGGTAGCCCTCGCCCTCCATGAGGACACGCAGGACGCGGACGTACGCCTTGTCGATCTCGGCCTTGTCCTGGTACGCGACCGAGGCGGGCTCCTTGTAGGCGCCCTTGACGACGCGCACGCGGCTGCCCGCGGCGGCCAGCCGCCGTGCGTCCTCCTCGGTGCGGAAGAGGTACGCCTGGATGACGCAGCCGGTCTGCGGGAAGTCCTTCCGCAGCTCTTCGTGGATGGCAAACATCGAGTCGAGGGTCGTGTGGTCCTCCGCGTCCAGCGTAACCGTGGTGCCGATCGCGGCGGCGGCCTCGACGACGGGGCGGACGCCCGCGAGGGCCAGCTCGTGGCCGCCCTCCAGCGCCTGGCCGAACATGGAGAGCTTGACGGACATCTCGGCGCGGGTGCCCAGGCCCAGGGTCTTGAGGTGCTCGATGAGTTCGAGGTAGGCGTCGCGGGCGATGGTGGCCTGCTCGGGACGGGTGATGTCCTCACCCACCACGTCCATGGTGAGTTCGAGGCCCTTGGCGGCGGCGTCCACGATGATCGGGACGACCTGCTCGACCGACTCGCCGGGGATGAACCGGTTCACGACCGGCTTGGTGACGGGCGCGGCCGAGATCACGCGGCGCAGCTTGTCGCTGCGGGACGCGGCGAGGATGACAGGACCCAGCACGGGGACCTCCACGGACGAGTAGGAACACGCCTGACCCGGACGCGGGCTGCGGAAACGGGCGAGGGCGAGGACAGCCACTGCTGAATGTAGGGACGCCGCGCGCGCTCTGCCATCGACACCTGTCACGCATCCTCCGCGCGGATCTCAGACATCTGTATGAGAGCGCGCGACAATGGCGGGGTGAAGGCCGACTACCAGGAACTGATCGACGAGATCTCCGCGCTGCTCGGCGCCCCCGCGACGCTGGAGGACCGCGACTTCGGGCTGATCGCCTTCGGGGCCCACGACAGCGGCAGCGACGTGGACGAGTCGGCGCTCGACCCGGTCCGCACCCGGTCGATCCTGACCCGCACCTCCTCCTCCGCCGTCCGGGCCTGGTTCGAGGGCTTCGGCATCACCCGGGCGACGGGCCCGGTGCGCATCCCCGCCGCCCCGGAGGCGGGGGTACTGCGGGACCGCATCTGTCTGCCGGTACGGCACCGCGGCGCCGCGTACGGCTACGTGTGGCTGCTGGACGGCGAGCGGGGGCCGACGGGGCCGCAGCTCACCGCCGCGATGCAGGTGGCCGACCGCATCGGGACGCTCATGGCGGACGAGGCGACGGCGGAGGACGCCGCGACGCGCGAGTTCCGCCGGGTGATCACGACGGAGGCCGACTGGGAGCGGGACACGGCGCTCGCCGCGCTGCGCACGGCGCTCGGCCCGAACGCGGAGGACCTCTACACGGTGCTGTGCGTGGCGCCCTGGCCGGCCGAGGAGCCGCCGTCGGCGCGGCGGGTGCCGGGGACCGCCGCCTCGTGCGTACTGCCCACGGCGGGCGGCGGCCGCCGCCTCGCGCTGCTGGTACGGGTCCGCACGGGGCCCGGGGTGCCGGCCTCGGTGCTGTCCGCGGCGGGCAAGCTCGCGGCGGGTGCGGCGGCCGGGGTCGGGGCGCCGCGCCGGGGACCGGCCGAGGTGCCCGAGCTGTGGCGGGAGGCGTCGGCGGCGGCGCGGGCGGCGGCGGCCGAACCGGAGCTGGGGCCGGTGGCGCAGTGGCAGGCGGTCGGGCCTTACCGCCTGCTGACGGCGCTGCCCCCGGGCGCCGCCCACGATCCCGTGCTGCGGGACCTGCTCAGCCCCGCCCACGCCGAGCTGGCCCGCACCGCGGAGGTCTTCCTGGACCACGCCGGCCAGGCGGGCCGCACCGCCGCCGCCCTCGGTATCCACCGCCAGACCCTGTACTACCGGCTGTCCCGCGTCGAGCAGCTGACCGGCCTGGACCTGGACGACGGGGAGCACCGGCTGCTGCTGCACATGGGGGTCAAGGCGGCCCGCCTGTAAGACGCCGCTCGGCTCGCCCCACCAGCGGTGCGGGAGGGGGCGCGGCCCGGCTCACAGGCGGTGCACCGGGGCGGTGTGGGTCCAGTGCCAGTTGACGGGTGCGTACCGCTTCTTGAGGGCGGTGCGCTGCCTGGTGTAGGCGCGCAGGGCCGCTTCGACGGCCGGGGCGAGCGCGCCGAGGTCCTCGGGGACGGGGACGCGCAGAACGAGGTGCTGCTTGCGGTGGACCAGCAGCAGTTCGCCCTCGGGTGAGCAGGTGGTGAGGGTGAAGTGGGCCAGGGGCTTGAACTCCTTGACCGTCGTGTCCAGCTTGGCGCGCAGTACCCCGGCCTTGTTCCAGGCGTACAGCCCGTAGCGGTTGAGGTGGAAGGCGTGGCCCCGGTGCGGGTCGGCGGCCAGGTTGAAGCAGAAGCCGGTGAAGGGGCTGTCGTGCCAGGGGTGCAGTCCGTGCAGGCGCCCCGTCATGGTTCCCCGGTCGTCGACGAGGGCGAACACGAAGGGCTGGCCGCGGCTTCCGCCGCGGAAGGTGCCGGCGTAGACGGGGACGACGAACAGGTCCTCGGCCAGCGGCACGGGCCTGCCGAGCCGGGAGTCGTGCCAGTGCGACAGGCGGTCCTCGTCCGCCAGCAGTTCGGTCAGGGCGGGCTCGGGCCGGTGGCGGGGGCCGACCGGGGCGCCCCGGTACTGGAGGTGGGCGCGCCGGTCGTCCGCGCGGTACGGGGTGGGGCTGGGGTCGAGCGCGGCTATCGCCTCGATCACCGGCTTGGTGGTGGGGCTCAGGCCGCCCGCGGCGAGGCCGACGAGTCCGGCCAGCGGATTGCCGTAGTTCCACACCCCGTACTCGGCGTTGGCGCACAGCAGGCGGCCCGAGGGCGTGACGGCGATCGAGCCGGCGAAGCCGTCGCCCGGCGACGTCAGCTCCTCGAAGGGGCGCTCGTCCTTCGCGTCGTAGGTGGCGAGCACCCGGCTGAGGTCGGGGGCGATCAGGGTGGTGGAGTCCGGGTGGGCGCCGAGGGCCAGGGTGCCGTCCGGCAGGACGCACAGCGTCATGTCGCTGCCCCCGGCCACGGCGGTCGTCTCCCCGTCGCCGGAGGACGGGCAGCACAGGGCGCCGGCCAGCACCTCGCCGTCCGCGGAGTACCACGTGATGATCCGGTACCCGAAGTCGGCCTTCGCCGGGTCGGGTTCGTCCTCGGCCACTCCGTGGGTGTGGCGGTGCACTCCGTAGAGGGCGTAGACGTCCCCGCCCGGCGCGGCCACGACGTCCTGCGCCTTCACGGACCAGCCCGTGGAGTAGGGCGCGGTGAGGTCGATGCGGTGGGTGTCCACCAGAGTGCGCGGCAGGGCCAGCGGAAGAGTGCGCGGCGGGGCCTGCGGAAGAGTACGGATCATGCGCGCCATTCTGCTGGCGGGCACTGACAGCCCGGCCCGTGCGGGGAACTGACGCCCCGTCGGGGAGACCGTGCGTGGCAGGTGCCCCCCCCCGCGGACGCGCGGTGGCCCTGAGCCCCGTGGCACAGGACACGGGGCTCAGCGCCAGGTGGCACAGGACACGGGGCTCAGGGCCCCGTGGCATAGGACACGGGGCACGCGCCCGATCCGTGCGGGCCCTCGGCGGTCACCACGAGGGGCCGGACGGCCGGGGCGGTCCAGACCCTCGTATCGCCCCGTCCGGGGCGCTACGGCACCGAGGAGGGGCGCGCCCTCCCCGCTCCGGCACCGGCGACGGGCGTGCCGTCCCGTGTCCCCCGTGCCGGGGGCGGGCGTGCCGTCCCTCAGCCCCCCTCGGCCTTCCGCGCGCCGTCGAGCACGCGTCGCAGCCCCTCGGTCAACTGGTCGGCGGTAGTGGCCGATCCGGGGTCGAAGAGCCACTGGAGCATGAGGCCGTTGAGCACCGTCTGGTAGAAGCGCCCCTCGGACTCCACGACGTCCTGCGGCAGGGACTCCTCCAGCAGGTCGGTGAAGGGCGGGACGAGTCCGCTGCGCCCCTGTGCCTGAGCGGCGACCAAGACCTCGCGAGCCTGCGGCATCCGGTCGCCGACCAGCAGGAACTCGAAGGACAGCAGCCACACGGCGCGGCTCTCGGGGAAGTCGTCGAGGACCTTCGCCCAGACCGCGCGGAAGCGCTCCAGGGAGCCGGGAGCCGTCGCCCCGTCCGACGTCCCGGCGACCGGCGCCCGCATGTCCATCTTCTCGATGAGGGCGACGTAGGCCTGGGCGAGCAGAGCGTCCTTCGAGCCGTAGTGGTAGCCGATCGAGGCCAGATTGGCGCCCGACTCCTTCACCACGTCGCGCGCGGTGGTGCGCGCGAAGCCCTTGGCCAGCAGGCAGCGCTGGGCCCCTTCCAGCAGATCCTCACGGTGTCCCATGCCGCCGAGCCTATCGGCTCACTGACGACCGTCCCAGACGAGCGTATGGAACAAGCGTCATAGACAACCGTTTAATACATGCGTACAGTCCTGGCCATGGCAGCTGACAACGCGTCCGACACCGCTCCTGACACCGTCTCCACTCCGCCCCGCGCCGGGCGCCGCGAATGGGCCGCCCTCGGCGTCCTGATGCTGGCTCTCCTCCTGGTCTCGATGGACGCCTCCGTCCTGTTCTTCGCGATCCCCGCGATCAACGCGGACCTCGCCCCGTCCGGCACCGAACAGCTGTGGATCTTCGACATCTACGGCTTCGTGCTGGCCGGTCTGCTCATGACGATGGGCGCCCTCGGCGACCGGATCGGCCGGCGCCGCCTGCTGATGTGCGGGGCTGCCGCCTTCGGTGCCGCCTCGGTGGCGGCGGCGTACGCGAACAGTCCGGAGACGCTGATCGCGGCGCGCGCCGTCCTCGGCGTCGGCGGGGCCACCCTGATGCCCTCGACGATGGGCCTGATCCGGTCGGTCTTCCAGGACAGCGGACAGCGCGCCCAGGCCATAGGGATCTGGAGCGCCGTCATGACCAGCGGGATTGCCCTGGGTTCGGTGGCCAGCGGGGTACTCGTCCAGCACTTCTGGTGGGGTTCGGTCTTCCTCGTGAACCTTCCCGCGATGGTGCTGCTGCTCGTCCTGGCCCCCGTGCTCATCCCCGAGTACCGCACGCCGGGACGGGGCGGGTTCGACCTGCTGAGCGTCCCGCTGTCGCTGGCCGCCGTCCTGCCGCTCGTCTACGCGCTCAAGGAGATCGCCTCCGGGGGCGTGCGCGCGCGGTACGTCGCGGCTCTCGTCCTCGGGCTGGTGTGCGCGGTGTTCTTCGTACGGCGCCAGCGCCGGACCGCGCACCCCATGCTGCCGCCCGTACTGTTCCGGGCCCGCGGCTACCGCCCCGCCGCCGTCCTCGCGGCCCTCGCGACCTTCGGCATGATGGGCTCGGCCTTCTTCACGACGCAGTACCTGCAGTCGGTGCTCGGCAACAGCGCGCTGGAGGCGGCGCTGTGGAGCCTCCTGCCCTCGGTGCCCATCGCGCTGACCGCCCCGGCGGTGACCGCGCTCGTGCAGCGCGGGGTGGCCCGCGCGCACGTCGTCACCGGGGGCTTCCTGCTCGCGGCGGGCGGCTACGTCGTCCTCGCCCTGCCGGACACCGACGCGCTCGCCCTCGTACTGACCGGCGCCGCACTGCTCGCGATGGGCGTGGTCACCGTCATGTCGCAGCTCACGGACCTCGCGATGGGCGCCGTCCCGGTCGAACGGGCCGGTTCGGCCTCGGCCTTGCTGGAGACGGGGCAGGAGTTCGGCGGGGCGCTGGGCCTCGCGACGCTCGGCTCGATCGCCACCGCGCTGTACCGGCACCGGATCACGGACGCGCTCCCCCAGGCCCCGTCGGAGGCGCACGAGACGCTGGGCGGGGCGCTCGCCGTCGCGGTCCGGCTGCCCGGGGCCGAGGCGGGGAAACTGCTGAGCACCGCGCGGGAGGCGTTCGTGTCGGGGATGCACGCGGCGGCCCTGGCCTGCGTGGCGCTGTTCCTCCTCTGCGCCCTCGGGGCGGCGCTCGCCCTGCGCGGCCGGCCGGCCACGGCCCCGCCCGCCCGGACGGCCGAGGCCGCCCCGGCGGGCACACCCACGGCAGCCGGCACCGCCCCGGCGAGCACGCCCTCCGCCGTGGACAGCGCGACGGCCCGCCTCCCTTAGCGGAAGGCGGGCCGTCAGGGCCGCGACGTGGGGGAACGGCCCCGGGCCGGGGCCGTTCCCCCACGTCGGCGCGTCAGGTCAGGTCCACGGCGCGCGCCGAGGTCGCACCGATCTCCTGGGCCACCTCGGAGAGGGCGGCGGGGGTCACCGAGTCGTCGACGGTGAGGACGGCGAGGGCCTCGCCGCCCTCCTCGGCGCGGGAGACCTGCATACCGGCGATGTTGATGCCGGCCTCGCCGAGGACGCGGCCCACGGTGCCGACGACGCCGGGACGGTCCGCGTAGCGCAGGACGACCATGTGGTCGGCGAGCGCGAGGTCCACGGTGTGCTCACCGATGGCGACGATCTTCTGGAGGTTCTTCGGCCCGGCCAGCGTGCCGGAGACCGCGACCTCCTCGCCGCCGCCGAGCGTCCCGCGCACCGTCACCACGTTGCGGTGGTCGGGCGACTCGCTGCTCGTGGTCAGCCGCACCTCGACGCCGCGCTCCTGCGCGAACAGCGGGGCGTTGACGTAACTGACGGTCTCGGCGACGACGTCCTCGAACACGCCCTTGAGGGCGGAGAGTTCGAGCACCTTGACGTCGTGCTGGGTGATCTCCCCGCACACCTCGACGTCGAGCCGCACGGCGACCTCTCCGGCGAGCGCGGTGAAGATGCGGCCGAGGCGCTCGGCGAGCGGCAGGCCGGGCTTCACGTCCTCGGCGATGACGCCGCCCTGGACGTTGACCGCGTCCGGCACCAGTTCACCGGCGAGCGCGAGACGCACCGACCGGGCGACGGCGATACCGGCCTTCTCCTGCGCCTCGTCGGTGGAGGCGCCGAGGTGCGGGGTGCACACGACCTGATCGAACTGGAACAGCGGGGAGTCGGTGCAGGGCTCCTTCGCGTAGACGTCCAGACCGGCGCCCGCGACGCGGCCCTCCTTGAGGGCAGAGGCGAGGGCCTCCTCGTCGACGATGCCGCCGCGCGCGGCGTTCACGATGCGCACCGAGGGCTTGACCTTGTGCAGCGCCTCGTCACCGATGAGGCCGACCGTCTCAGGGGTCTTCGGGAGGTGCACGGTGATGAAGTCCGCGACCTCCAGCAGCTCGTCCAGGCTCAGCAGCTTGACGCCCATCTGCGCGGCGCGGGCCGGCTGCACGTAGGGGTCGTAGGCGACGAGCTTCATGCCGAAGGCCGACATGCGCTGCGCGACGAGCACGCCGATGCGGCCGAGGCCGACGACGCCGAGGGTCTTCTCCGCCAGCTCCACGCCGGTGTACTTGGACCGTTTCCACTCGCCGTTCTTCAGCGCCTGGCTCGCCTGCGGGATGTTGCGGGCGGTCGCGACGAGGAGTCCGCAGGCCAGTTCGGCGGCGGTCACGATGTTGGAGGTCGGGGCGTTGACGACCATCACACCGGCCTTGGTGGCGGCGGAGACGTCCACGTTGTCGAGCCCGACGCCCGCGCGGGCGACGACCTTGAGCTTGTGCGCCGCGGCGACGGCCTCGGCGTCGACCTTGGTCGCGGAGCGGATCAGGATCGCGTCGACGTCGGCGATCGCGGGCAGCAGCTCGGCCCGGTCGGCGCCGTTGCAGTGGCGGATCTCGAAATCGGGTCCGAGGGCGTCGACGGTGGCCGGCGACAGCTCCTCGGCGATGAGTACGACCGGCTTGTCTTGCGTGTGCGCGCTCACGTGTGTCCTCACATGTCCAATGCGGACGGCCGTCCCGACGGCCGCAGGCGGTGGAGGGGTTCTGGCCGCGTGGAAGACGCACGACACTGTGGGCCTGACGCGTGTGTTCTGAGCAGTGTAGTGCTGCGCCGACCCGCTGATTCCTCCTGTGCGGAGGGTTCACTCGTTCGGGAGCGGCCCCCTTGTCCAGTGAAGCAGGAGCGGGGTGCCGAGCGGGAGCGGGCGGGGTGCCGGCGGCGTCTCGACGGGCGGGTCCGGCGGGATGACAACGGCGGGGGGGGGGGGGGGGGGGCGGGGGGGGGGGGGGGCCGCCCCCCCCCCCCCCCCCACCCCGATCAGGCGGCTCAGGCCTCGTCGTCGACCCAGCTCATGAGCTTGCGCAGCTCCTTGCCGGTGGTCTCCAGCAGGTGGTCCTCGTCGGCCTTCTTGTACTCGTTGTACTTCGGCAGGCCCGACTCGTACTCCTTCATCCACGCCTTGGCGAAGGTGCCGTCCTGGATGTCGCCGAGGATCTTCTTCATCTCGGCCTTGGTCTGGTCGGTGATGAGGCGCGGACCGGAGACGTAGTCGCCCCACTCGGCGGTCTCGGAGATCGACCAGCGCATCTTCTCCAGGCCGCCCTCGTACATGAGGTCGACGATGAGCTTCAGCTCGTGCAGGCACTCGAAGTAGGCGATCTCCGGCTGGTAACCGGCCTCGACCAGCGTCTCGAAGCCGGCCTTGACCAGGGCGGAGGTACCGCCGCACAGCACGGCCTGCTCACCGAACAGGTCGGTCTCGGTCTCCTCGGTGAAGGTCGTCTTGATGACGCCCGCGCGGGTGCCGCCGATGCCCTTGGCGTACGACAGCGCCAGCTCGAAGGCCTTGCCGGTGGCGTCCTGCTCGACGGCCGCGATACACGGGACGCCGCGGCCCTCCTCGTACTGACGGCGCACCAGATGGCCGGGGCCCTTCGGGGCGACCATGCACACGTCGACGCCGGCCGGCGGCTGGACGAAGCCGAAGCGGATGTTGAAGCCGTGGCCGAAGAACAGGGCGTCGCCGTCCTTGAGGTTGTCCTTGACGGACTCCTCGTAGACCTTGCCCTGGATCGGGTCCGGCACCAGGATCATGATCACGTCGGCCCACGCGGAGGCCTCGGCCGGGGTGAGGACCTTCAGGCCCTGCTCCTCCGCCTTGGTCTTCGACTTGGAGCCCTCGTGCAGACCGACACGCACCTCGACGCCCGAGTCGCGCAGCGACAGCGCGTGGGCGTGGCCCTGGCTGCCGTAACCGAGAACCGCGACCTTGCGGCCCTGGATGATGGACAGGTCGGCATCGTCGTCGTAGAACAGCTCGGCCACTGGTTTATCTCCTTGTGTACAGATGATGCGTCCCACCGTACGGCGGGGGACGACGGGTTCGTTCTCAGGTCTCGCCATACGAACGGTCCCGGGGGACGGTGCGCGGGCGTGACGGGTGGTGCGAAGGAGTCCGCGCGCGGGTCGCGCGCGCGGTGACGTCCCGGTGCGGCGGGGCCGGCGGCGGGCCCTGGTGCGGGCGCCGCCGGCCGGGGCCGCGGGTCAGGCGCTGCGGTCCAGCGCGCGCAGCGAACGGTCCGTGATGGACCGCCCGCCGCGGCCGACGGCGATGGTGCCGGACTGCACGAGTTCCTTGATGCCGAAGTGTTCGAGCATCTTGAGCATGGCCTCCAGCTTGTCGCTGGACCCGGTGGCCTCGACGGTGACGGCGTCCGGGGAGACGTCCACGGTCTTCGCGCGGAAGAGCTGGACGATCTCGACGATCTGGGAACGGGTCTCGTTGTCCGCGCGGACCTTCACCAGGACCAGTTCGCGCTGGATCGCGGAGCCGGGTTCCAGCTCGACGATCTTCAGGACGTTGACCAGCTTGTTGAGCTGCTTGGTGACCTGCTCCAGGGGCAGGTCCTCGACATTCACCACGATGGTGATGCGGGAGATGTCGGGGTGTTCGGTGGTGCCGACCGCGAGCGAGTCGATGTTGAAGCCGCGGCGGGAGAAGAGGGCGGTGATCCGGGCGAGGACACCGGGCTTGTTCTCCACCAGGACGGAGAGCGTGTGCTTGGACATGGGTGGGTCTCTTTCTTCGCTCGTCCGTCGTCAGTCGTCTGCGCCGTCGCCGAAGTCGGGGCGCAGCCCGAGGGCGGCCATGACCTCGTCGTTGGAGGTGCCGGCGGCGACCATCGGCCAGACCATCGCGTCCTGGTGGACGATGAAGTCCACGACGACGGGGCGGTCGTTGATGGAGTTCGCCTTGGCGATGACGGCGTCCAGCTCGGCGGGGTCCTCGCAGCGCAGCGCGACGCAGCCCATGGCCTCGGCGAGCTTGACGAAGTCGGGGACCCGGGTGCCCGCGGGGCGGTCCTCGGGCGCGGTGTCGGGCCCGGAGGAGAGCACGGTGTTCGAGTAGCGCTGGTTGTAGAACAGCGTCTGCCACTGGCGGACCATGCCGAGGGCGCCGTTGTTGATGATGGCGACCTTGATCGGGATGTTGTTGAGGGCGCAGGTGGTCAGTTCCTGATTGGTCATCTGGAAGCAGCCGTCGCCGTCGACGGCCCACACCGTCTGTCCGGGCCGCCCGGCCTTGGCGCCCATCGCGGCGGGCACCGCGTAGCCCATGGTCCCGGCGCCGCCCGAGTTCAGCCAGTGCGCGGGCTTCTCGTACTGGATGAAGTGGGCCGCCCACATCTGGTGCTGTCCCACGCCGGCCGCGAAGATCGTGTCCTCCGGGGCGAGGGCGCCGACGCGCTCGATGACCTGCTGCGGCGAGAGCACGCCCTCGGTGGGCTTCTCGTAGCCGAGCGGGTAGGTGTCGCGCCAGCGGTTGAGGTCCGTCCACCACTGGGTGTAGTCGCCGACGTGACCGGCGGCGTGCTCGGCCTGGACGGCCTGGACGAGGTCGGCGATGACCTCGCGGGCGTCTCCCACGATGGGCACGTCCGCGAGGCGGTTCTTGCCGATCTCGGCCGGGTCCACGTCGGCGTGCACGACCTTCGCGAAGGGCGCGAAGCTGTCGAGTTTGCCGGTGACGCGGTCGTCGAAGCGGGCGCCGAGGGCGACGATCAGGTCGGACTTCTGCAGGGCGGTGACGGCGGTGACGCTGCCGTGCATCCCGGGCATGCCGACGTGCAGCGGGTGGCTGTCGGGGAAGGCGCCCAGGGCCATCAGCGTGGTGGTGACGGGGGCGCCGGTCAGCTCGGCGAGCACCTTGAGTTCGGCGGTGGCCCCGGCCTTGACGACGCCGCCCCCGACGTAGAGGACGGGGCGCTTGGCGGTGGCGATCAGCCGGGCGGCCTCGCGGATCTGCTTGGCGTGCGGCTTGGTGACGGGCCGGTAGCCGGGCAGGTCCAGGACGGGCGGCCAGCTGAAGGTGGTCTCGGCCTGGAGGGCGTCCTTGGCGATGTCGACGAGGACCGGTCCCGGGCGTCCGGTCGAGGCGATGTGGAAGGCCTCGGCGATGGTCCGGGGGATGTCGGCGGGGTCGGTGATCAGGAAGTTGTGCTTCGTGATCGGCATCGTGATGCCGACGATGTCCGCCTCCTGGAAGGCGTCCGTGCCGATGGCCTTGGAGGCGACCTGACCGGTGATCGCGACGATCGGCACCGAGTCCATGTTGGCATCCGCGATCGGGGTGACGAGGTTGGTCGCCCCCGGTCCCGACGTGGCCATGCAGACCCCGACCTTGCCGGTGGCCTGCGCATATCCGGTGGCCGCGTGTCCCGCGCCCTGCTCGTGGCGGACGAGGACGTGACGGACCCGGGTGGAGTCCATCATCGGGTCGTAGGCGGGGAGGATCGCTCCGCCGGGAATACCGAATACCGTGTCGGCGCCGACCTCTTCAAGAGAACGGATGAGGGACTGCGCACCCGTGACGTGCTCGACGGTCGCGGACTGCTGTCCGCCGGAACGGGGCCGCGGCTGCGGATGATGGGCCCCGGTGGCCTGCTCGGTCATCGGCATTCTCTTCTCGATGCTGAGGGTTTTTTCGACGGTTTCGCGTGGTATTCCGGGCTGTCACCCAGACCGCCGGAGGGCGTCTGTGCAACAAAAAACCCCTCGTGCCGGGAGGCAGGCGAGGGGAGCGCGTCGGGTGCGGTGGCCGGGACGGTACGTCTCCGGCTTCAGCCGACGCGCTGTCCAAGTACGAGAATTCGGGTGCGCATGGCCTTGACCCTCCTCCCGTGCCGTGGTGACTGTCAAGTCGGTGGGACGGGAGTCTCATGATGTGAACTGTCCGCGGGGGCGGCCGTGCGGCCGTCCGCCCTCTCGTCGTGGCTGGTGGGGGCGGGGACAGGGGCCGGCATCAGCCCGTCGGGCCCTTCGCCGGGTCCGGGGCCGTTATCGCGTGCGGTGCCGTGCGCGAGGTCGGCGAGCCGCGCGGCGGGTTCGTGCCGAGCGGGGCCCTCTGGGGGCCGTACGGGGGGATCACCGTGGCCCTCCGGGGGGTCGCCGCGCAGCGGCTGGGCCGGGAAGCCGCCCGGGGCGGTGCGGCGGACCGGCAGGCCGCCCCGCGCCCCGCGACCGCGTGCCGCGGCGCCGGAGGCGGCCAGCACGGGCTCCTCGGCCTCCTGGGCGCCCGGCAGCGGGTAGCTCCCGAGGCTGAGGGCGCGGCGCAGCCGGTACTCGTCGAGCGGGCCGGAGAAGGCCATGCCCTGGCCGTGCGTACAGCCGAGCGCACGCAGCACGGTGACCTGTTCCGGCCGGTCGACGCCGTCCGCGAAGGTGTAGAGCCCGAGATCGGTGGCGATCTTGAGCAGGCCGGCGGTGATCTTGTACTGCCGGGCCGACTCGACGACGCTTTCGGTGAGCGACCGGTCCAGTTTCAGGGAGTCCAGCGGGAGTCTGCGCAGGGCGTTGATCATGGCGTGGCCCTGCGCGAAGCCGTCCAGCCCGATGCGTACGCCGAGCCGGCGCAGCGCGTTGAGTCTGCGTTCCAGCTCGTCGAGGGGGACGCGGGGGTCGTCCACGACCAGTTCGATCTGGAGCGCCCCCGAGGGCAGCCCGTGCCGGGTGAGCAGGGCCTCCACGGAGCCGAGGGGCGCGGTGCGGTCGAGCAGCCGTTGCGCGCTGACACGTACGGAGACGGGCACCGTGTGGCCTTCCGCGCGCCGGTCGGCGGCCTGGGCGACGGCCTCTTCCAGCAGCCAGCGGCCGAGCGCCCCGGTGCGTTCGCCGTCCTCCTGGGAGCGCAGGAACTCGGCCGGGGTGAACAGGATGCCCTGGGCGGAGCGCCAGCGGGCCTGAGCGGTGACGCAGGTGACGCGGCCGGTGCTCAGGCACACGCCCGGCTGGTGGAGGAGGGAGAACTCCCCCTCGTTCAGAGCGGTGCGCAGGCGGCCGGCGAGGTGGGTGCGGCGGGCGACCTCGGCCTGCATCTGCGGGACGTACAGCTCGACGCGGTCCTTGCCCGCGGCCTTGGCCCGGTACATCGCGAGGTCGGCGTTGCGCAGCAACTCGCCCGCTCCCAGGCCCGGCTCGACGAAGGCCACCCCGATCGAGGCGGCCACCCGGACCTCGTGCCCGTCGATGCGGTACGGCTGGGAGAGGGCGAGCCGCAGTCGCTCGGCCAGCTCCTTGATCTGCCGCTCGCGGCCGGTCCGCTCGCGCGAGCCGTCCCCGAGGATGAGCGCCGCGAACTCGTCGCCGCCGAGGCGGGCGGCGGTGTCTCCCGAGCGCACCGACTCGTGGAGCCTGCGGGCGGCCTGCACGAGGAGTTCGTCCCCGGCCTGGTGGCCGATGGTGTCGTTGACGCCCTTGAACCCGTCGAGGTCGATGAAGAGCACGGCGATGCCCCGGTCGCCGGTGCGCCGCCCCATGAGGGCCTGACGGACCCGGCGGGTGAACAGGGCCCGGTTGGGCAGGTCGGTGAGCGGGTCGTGCTCGGCGTTGTGCTGGAGCTGGGCCTGGAGCCGGACGCGCTCGGTGACGTCGCGGCTGTTGAAGATGAGGCCGCCGTGCAGCCGGTTGACGGTGGACTCGACGTTGAGCCAGTCCCCGCGGCCGGACCTGAAGCGGCACTCGATGCGGGTGGTGGGCTCCCGCGCCGGGTCCGTGGCCAGGAAGCGGCGCACCTCGTGGACGACGAGACCGCGGTCCTCCGGGTGGATGAGGGAGGTCAGTTCGCGGCCCACCATGTCCTGCGGCTCCCGCCCGTAGACGCCGGAGGCGGCGGGGCTGACGTAGCGCAGCGTCCCGGTGGGCGCGGCGATCATGATGACGTCGCTGGAGCCCTGGACCAGGGATCTGAAGTGGTTCTCCTTGTGGGCCAGTTCCTGGGTGAGGGAGATGTTGTCGATGAGCATGATGCCCTGGCGCAGGACGAGCGCGAGCACCACGGTGCAGGCGGTGAACAGCACGACGCGGTCCACGCTGCGGTCGCTGACCGCGTTGTACAGGATGCCGAGGGTGCACACGGCCGCCGCGAGGTACGGGGTGAGCGCCGCGAGGGAGCCGGTGATCTGCCGGGGGCCGGCCGGCAGCGGGTAGCCGGTCGGTTCGGGCGGGGCCGTGCCCTCCTCGGGGACCGGGGCGCGCCGGCCGCGCTTGACGGCCACCCACGGGGCGTAGGCGAGCAGGAGCGATCCGGCGAACCAGCCCGCGTCGAGGAGTTGTCCGGAGCGGTAGGAGTCGCGCAGCAGCGGCGAGGTGAACAGCGCGTCGCACAGCACGGTGAGGGCGAGGGCGCCGACGGCCGTGTTGATCGCGGAGCGGCCCGCGGCGGAGCGTTTGAAGTGCAGCGCGAGCACCATGCTGACCAGGGCGATGTCGAGCAGCGGGTAGGCCAGCGAGAGGGCGGCGCGCGGGACGCTCTCGCCCCGAAACTGGGTGGTGTGGGCGAGAGCGAGACTCCAGGAGAGGGTCAGCAGGGAGCCGCCGATGAGCCAGGAGTCGAGCGCGAGGCAGGCCCAGCCGGCCCGGGTGACGGGGCGTTTGGCGAGGACGAGGAGGCCCACGATGGCGGGCGGGGCGAAGAGCAGGAAGAAGACGTCGGCGAGGCTCGGCGCGGGCACGGGCCGGGCGAGCACCACCTCGTACCAGCCCCATACGCCGTTGCCGAGGGCGGCCATGGCCGAGGAGAACGAGAACAGCACCCAGGCCGGGCGGAACCGGGTGCTGCGCCTGCGGCTGTAGAGGAGGCAGGAGACGGAGGCGGCGGCTGCGGCGCCGCTGAGGCCGAAGTCGCCCATGAACATGGCGAAGCGCGAGGAGCCCCAGCCGAGGGCGGCCCCCAGGGCGTACGCGCCGCACACGAGGGCCAGGACCAGTTGGCCGAGGAGCCCCCCGCCGGGAGTCCGGCGGTGGAGCAGACCGAGCCCCGGGGCGCTCACCGGACCGCCCCCTCAAAGCCCCCGGACCGCTGGGCGGGGGCGCCCGGCGCGGGGTGCGCGCACGTCGCACGACGCCGGGCGGGCCGGTCGGGACGGCGGCCCGGGACGGGGCCCAGGGCGAGGGGCCGGTCGCCGACCGGCCCGCGCGGGGCGCCCTCACGACCCGCGGGCGGCTGTCCAGGGCACCCGCGGACCGCTCCGGCCGGGTGGGGGACTCCGTGGAGCGGAACGGCCCGGGACCGGTGGCTCGCGGCCCGTCGGCCCGAAGACCGGTGCCGTGCGGCGGCCCCGGGGCCGCACTCGCTTCGCTGCTGTGTCGGTCGGCCGCGCATCGCCCGTCGCCCCCTCGGTCCCTTCGAGTGCTTCGCCCGGCCGGCCGGCGTCCCTCCGGCGGCCCGTCCCCGGCGCCGTCACCGTGCGCGACGTCGCTCCTGCGGGGACGATACACCAGGATTGTCACTCAGGGACATAGTCTCTCTACTCTCTGTGACAATCGCTCCGGGGGCCGACGCGCCTTGCGGCCGGGGGCGTACGGCCGCGTCCCCGCGGGCGGCGGGGACGCTCTCAGCGGGGGCTCACCGACCGTGCTCCCCCGTGGTCAGCACGACGTTGTGCGGCTCCTCGCCGGTTGCGAAGCGGGTGAGCTGCTGGGCGAGCAACCGCTTGGCGCGGGGCTCGAAGGCCGAGGTCGGGCCCCCGACGTGGGGGGTGATCAGCACCCCGGGAGCGTGCCACAGCGGGTGACCGGCGGGCAGTGGTTCGGGATCGGTCACGTCCAGGGCGGCGGTGATCCGTCCGGACTCCAGTTCGGTGAGCAGCGCCTCGGTGTCGACGACGGGGCCGCGTCCCACGTTGACCAGGAGCGCCCCGTCCTTGAGGGCGGCCAGGAACCCGGCGTCCACGAGGTGGCGGGTGGCGTCGGTGAGCGGCGTCGAGAGGATCACCACGTCGGCCTGTGGCAGCAGCGCGGGCAGATCGGCAAGCGGTTGCACCGGGCCGCGCTCCGCCGCGCGAGCCGAGCGTGCGACGCGCAGGACCCGCGCGCACTCGAAGGGCGCGAGCCGGTCCTCGATGGCCGTGCCGATCGATCCGTAACCGACGATGAGCACGGTCTTGTCGGCGAGCGCCGGGTGGAAGCCGGAACGCCACCGCTCGGTCCGCTGCCCCTCGACGAAGCCGGGGATGCCGCGCAGCGAGGCGAGGACCAGGGTGAGGGCCAGTTCGGCGGTGCTCGCCTCGTGCACGCCGCGCGCGTTGCACAGCCGGACCCCGGCGTGCAGCCCGGTGAGTGCGGGCGCGACGTTGTCGGTGCCCGCGGAGAGGGTCTGCACGACGCGTACGGAGGTCATGGAGGGCAGTGGCCGCACCGCGACCTCGCTTCCCCGCATGTAGGGGACGGCGTAGAAGGCGCACCGGGCCGGATCGCCCGGGAACTCCTCCTCACCGTCCCAGAAGAGGTAGCGCAGTCCGGCCGGGACGGGGTCGGGCAGTCCGGGCAGCTCGTGCGTGCGGTAGGGGAGCCATACGTCATCTGTCATGGTCAGGAGGTTATGACCCGCCCCGCTCGACGGGACGGTCCGGGGCGGCAAGCGCCCCGGACCGGCCGCGGACGGCCGCGTCGCCGGAGGCGGGCGCGGGGGCGGGCGGCCCGGAGGTTAATTTGGTGCGCGGACGGCGCGGCGGGAGGACGGACCAGTTGGAGCGCAGGACAGTCGGCTCCGCGGCTCTTGAGGTGGGCGCGGTCGGTCTCGGCTGCGCGCCGATGAGCTGGGCCTACACCCGCTCGCAGCAGCGCGGCGAGGAGTCGGTACGGGCGGTGCGGGCGGCCCTCGACCACGGCAGCACCCTGCTGGACACGGCCGACATGTACGGCCCGTTCACCAATGAGCTGCTGTTGGGGCGGGCGCTGGGCGCGCGGCGCCACGAGGCTTTTCTGGCCACGAAGTGCGGGCTGCTGGTGGGCGAGCAGCATCTCGTCACCAACGGCAGGCCGGGGTACGTGCGGCGGGCCTGCGACGCCTCCCTGCGCCGGTTGCAGACCGAGGTGATCGACCTGTACCAGTTGCACCGTCCCGATCCGGAGGTCCCGGTGGAGGAGACCTGGGGGGCGATGGCCGAGCTGGTCGCGGCGGGCAAGGTCAGGGCGCTGGGGCTGTGCGCGTTCAACCCGCAGCCCGCGCGGCGGCTGCCGGCGCCGCGCCGTGTTCCGGCGCGTGAGCGGGTGGCGGCGGGCGCGCGCGGCGGTGTGCGGCCGGGTCCGCCCGTCCCCGCCGAGGACCCGTACGCGGCGACCGTGCGTCAGCTGGAGCGTGTCCAGCAGGTGTTCCCGGTGAGCGCGGTGCAGGCGGAGCTGTCCGTGTGGTCGCCGGAGGCGCTGGCCCGTCTGGTGCCGTGGTGTGCGGCGCGGGACGTCGGTTTCCTCGCGGCGATGCCGCTGGGCAGCGGGTACCTGACGGGGACGCTGACGCCCGGTCAGGGGTTCGAGCCGGAGGACGTACGGGCGCGGCATCCGCGGTTCACCGCCGAGATGATGGCGGCGAACCAGCCGGTGGTGGCGGGGCTGCGACGTGTCGCGCGGCGGCACGGGGCGACGGTGGCGCAGGTCGCGCTGGCCTGGGTGCTGAGCCGGGACCGCGGGATCGTCGCGCTCGCGGGGACGAAGCGGGCCCGGTGGGCGGCGGAGAACGCGGCGGCGGCGCGGCTGCGGCTGACGGAGCGGGATCTGGCCGAGATCGCGCGACTGCCGCGCGCCCTGGGCTCCTGGGACTGAGGGCGGGGGGGGCCGACGGCTGTGTGCCTATGGCTGGAGGTTGATGGGCGATGTGCCTATGGCTGGGGGGTTGACGGCCGGGCGCCGACGGCTGGGGGCCGATGGCCGGGGGTTGCTTTGCTGGTTGAGGCCCGCCGAGTCTGTTCGCGGCGCGTCTCCGGCCGCCGGGGGGGAACCTTCGAGGGGACCGGTGTATCTCAGAAAGACCCGGTGAGTCTCATCAGGACCCGGTATCGACGACGGTCCGCCGGGGCCGTCGGGACCGCGAGGGAAGGACCGCTTGATGCGAGGCAGAACCGTGGCCGCCGCGCTGGCCGCAGCGGGAGTGCTGTTCACCGCCGGATGTTCCTCTTCGGACGGTGCCGAGGAGGGCAGGTGGTCGCCGGTGTCCGCCGGGCCCTCCGGCTCCTCACCGCCCTCGGCCACCGGGCCCTCGGCCACCGGGCCCTCGGCGAGCCCGGCCGGGAAGGGACCGCCCGCGAAGGGCTCCGCCGAGGTCGTCCGCACCGTCACCGACAGTCTGAAGGCGCCGTGGGGGCTCGCCCCGCTGCCGGGCGGGGACCTGCTCGTGTCCCTCCGCGACGACGGGAAGCTCGTACGGGTGGACACCGGTTCGGGCAAGAAGACCGAGGTGGGCACGGTGCCGGGGGTCGCCGCGGCCGGGGAGGGCGGTCTGCTGGGGATCGCCGTCTCGCCCCGCTTCGCCTCGGACCACTTCGTGTACGCGTACCTGACGACCGAGTCGGACAACCGGATCGCGCGTCTGCTGTACGACGAGAGGAAACCGGCCGGTCAGCAGCTCGGGGCGCCCAACACGGTGCTGCGCGGCATCCCCAAGGGCACGGTGCACAACGGGGGGCGGATCGCGTTCGGACCGGACGGGATGCTGTACGCGGGGACCGGGGAGACCGGCGAACGGGGCCTGGCGCAGGACAGGAAGTCCCTGGCGGGCAAGATCCTGCGGATGACGCCGGAGGGCCGTCCCGCCGAGGGCAACCCCGATCCCGGCTCCCTCGTGTGGTCCTGGGGCCACCGCAACGTGCAGGGCCTCGCGTGGGACGCGGACAACCGCCTGTGGGCCTCCGAGTTCGGCCAGGACACCTGGGACGAGCTGAACCTGATCGAGCCGGGCGGGAACTACGGCTGGCCGAAGGCGGAGGGCCGGGCGGGCGGGAAGGACTTCGTCGACCCCGTCGCCCAGTGGCGGACCTCGCAGTCCTCGCCGAGCGGCATCGCGTGGGCCGGGGGCTCGGTGTGGATGGCGGGTCTGCGCGGCGAGGCCCTGTGGCGGGTCCCGCTCAAGGGCACGAAGGAGGCGGCCGATCCGCAGCCCTTCCTCAAGGGGAAGTACGGGCGGCTGCGCGCGGCGGTCGCGGCGGGCGGCGACAGGTTGTGGGTGCTCACCAACGAGACGGACTCGCGCGGCACCCCTCAGAAGGGGGACGACAGGATTCTGGAGGTCCGGGTGAGGTGACACCCGGCCACCCCGCCGTCCGTTCGCCCGGACCGGGTGGCGACCGCGCGCCGGCCCTTCGTCACGGCTTCCAGGCGCCCGGGTCGGTGGACGCGGACGGGGCCGGTGACGGGGGCGTCCGGGGGCCCGCCCCGTCCCCGGGCCCGGCGGCCCCGTCCTCCTCGGCGGCCCCGTCCTCCTCGGCGTCCGCGGCCTCACGGGTGGGCGCCTGGGGGCCCCGGCCCGCGGTGACGGTCACGGTGACCCTGCCGGAGCTGAGGTCTATCGGGCCCCGGCCCGGGTCGGCGTCGCCGAGCTGCTCGCGGGTCAGTTCCAGCCGGCGGTTCTCGTCCTCGGTGTGCTTGCGTCCCGGCGAGAACAGGGCTTCGAACGCGTTGAACACAGTGACCTCCCGCCACCAGGCATCACAAGCCAGCGTAAGCGAGGTGCCCGGCGAAAGAACGGGGCCGGGCGCGTGAGCCCGCGCACTGCGGGGTGGCCGCCGGGCCGGGGGCGGCTCAGGAGACGGCGCCCTCGGTCTGCCGCTGTTCCGCCGGAAAGAGCCGCAGCCGGTGGGCGAGCGCCCCCGCCTCCCCGCGCCCGGTGACGCCGAGCTTGGCCAGGATGTGCGAGACGTGGACGCTGGCGGTCTTCGGGGAGATGAACAGCGTCTCGGCGATCTGGCGGTTGCTGCGCCCGGCCGCGACCAGACGCAGGACGTCGCGCTCGCGGGAGGTCAGGCCCAGCTCGGCGGCCGGGTCGACCGGGCCTTGGGACGGCCCGGCGGCCGGGGCGGTCTCGGTGAGGGACAGCCTGGCCCGGCGGGCGGTCTGCGCGGCGGCCTCGGCCGCGGCTGAGGCACCCATCGCGCTCGCCGCGCCGTGCGCCTGCCGCAGCAGGGCGAGAGCGGCCTCCCTGTCCCCCTCGGCGAGCAGCGCCTCGGCGAGCCGCAGCCGGACCCGTACGAGGTCGTGGGGGCGGTCCAGGGGCAGTACCGCCGCGTGGGTCTCGGCCCAGTCGGCGGCGGTGTCCTCGCCCCGGGCCCGGCGCAGTTCCGCGCGCACCCACTGGGCGTGGGCCTGCCACACGGGGGCGGGGGTGGTCAGCCGGCGGGCGGCGTGCTCCAGCCGGTCGAGGACGGCCTCGCGGCCCGGTTCGGCGGCGGGCAGTCCGCGGGCGTCGGCCTCCAGTTCGGCTCCGGCGAGCAGCAGCGGCCAGGCGTAGCGGTGGACGCCCGTCGCGAAACCGGCGTCCAGCGCGGCGAGGACCAGGGCCCGGCCCTCCAGGACGCGGCCCTCCCGGGCGGCGAGGGTGACGGCGAGGGTGCGTGTCGGCAGTTCGCGCTGCGGGGTGTCCCGGCCCGCGCCCGGCGCGTACCCGGCGGCGGCGGTCATCTCCTGCCGCACCCGGGCGTACGCGCCCTGGCGCAGCGCCAGCTCGGCGCGCAGACAGGCGGTGAAACCGCGGGAGGCGGTGCCCGCGGAGGTGCGGTCGGCTTCTGCGAGGGCCCCTTCGGCCTCGGCCTGGCGGCCCAGGGACAGCAGGGACTCGGCGAGGTTGTTCCACACGTACGAGGCGGTGCCCGCGAGCCCGTAGCGGCGGGCGAGCCGGGTGCCCTCGCGCAGCACCTCGACGGCCTCGGCGGAGCGCCCGATGCTTTCGAGCGAGGAGGGCAGGTTGACGTGGACGCGGCCGATGTGCGGGGCGAGCCCGAGGGCCGTGGAGCGCTCCTTGACGGCGCGCAGCTCGGCGAGGCCGGCCTCGACGGAGCCGGAGTCCACGAGGAGGCAGCCGAGGGTGGTGCGGGCGCTCAGTTCGGTGTCCTGGGCGCCGACCATACGGGCGTAGTCGACGGCGCGCTGCGCGGAGACGAGGCTGTCGGGGCCGGGGTTGTACAGCATCTCCCAGCCGGCGACGTGCGCGAGGACCTCGGCGTGCACCGCGGAGGGCGGCAGGCCCTTGACGAGTTCGCTCGCGGTGCGCAGTTCCTCCCAGCCGTCGCCGCGCGTGAGATTGGTGACGAGCCGGGAGCGCTGGACCCAGAACCAGGCGGCGCGCAGCGGGTCGGCGGCCTCGTCGACCAGGCGCAGGGCGCGTTTGGTGAGGGCGAGGGCGCGCTCGCGCTCCCCGCACATGCGGCCCGCCTCGGTGGCCTCGGCCAGCACGTCGAGCAGTGCGAGCGTGGTGCTCCTGGGGTCGCGGCCGGACGGCGGGTACGCCTCGGCCATCGGGCTGAGGGCGTCGGGCAGCGGACGCGGGGCGGCGTCCCACAGCTCCATCGCGCGTTCCAGCATCCGCAGTTGTTCGGCGTAGGCGTGCCGGCGGCGGGCCTCGACGGAGGCGTCGAGCACGGCGGGCAGCGCCTTGTCGGGGGCCTGCGCGTGGTACCAGTAGCTGGCGAGCCGGGCAGGACGCGCGTCGGCGCACACCAGCGCGGGTTCGGCCTCGACGGCCTCGGCGTACCGGCGGTTGATGCGGGAGCGCTCGCCGGGCAGCAGGTCGTCGGAGACGGCCTCGCGCACCAGGGAGTGGCGGAAGCGGTAGCCCTCGCCGTCCGGGGTCGGGCTCAGGAGGTTCGCGCCGACGGTCGCGCGCAGTGCGGCGATCAGCCGGTCCTCACTCATCGCGCTGACGGCGGCGAGCAGCGGGTGCTCGACGGCCGAGCCGCCCTCGGCGACGAGCCGGGCCACGGTCTGCGCCTCTTCGGGCAGCGCCTCGACGCGCACCAGCAGCAGGTCGCGCAGGGACTCGCTGAGGCCGACGCGGCAGCCCTCGAAGGAGGCGACGGTCAGTTCCTCGACGAAGAAGGGGTTGCCCTCGGAGCGGCGGAACACCTCGTCGAGGACGGCCGGTTCGGGTGCGGTGCCGAGGATGCCGGTCATCTGCCGGCGTACCTGCTCGTGGTCGAGGCGGTGCAGTTCGAGGCGCTGGACGGTGCGCAGCCGGTCGAGTTCGGCGAGCAGGGGGCGCAGCGGGTGGCGGCGGTGCAGGTCGTCGGAGCGGTAGGTGGCGAGCACGAGGAGCCGCCCGGCGCGCAGGTTGCGGTAGAGGTGGGCGAGCAGGTGCCGGGTCGAGGCGTCGGCCCAGTGCAGGTCCTCCAGCACGAGCACGACGAGGCGGCGCGCGGCGATCCGCTCCAGCAGGGTGACGGTCAGCTCGAAGAGGCGGGCGAGGGCGTCGGGGTGGTGCCCGCTCTCCTCCGCCTCGCCGAGTTCGGGCAGGAGCCGGGCGAGTTCGCCGGTGCGGTCCTCGACGGCCTCGTCGAACGCCGCGGGGAGCTGGGCGCGCAGGGAGCGCAGGGCCGCGGAGAAGGGGGCGAAGGGCAGTCCCTCGGCGCCGATCTCGACGCAGCCGCCGAGGGCGACGACGGCGCCCTCGCGGTCCGCGGCGGTGGTGAACTCCTCGACGAGCCTCGTCTTGCCGATGCCGGCCTCCCCGCCGAGCAGCAGGGTCCTCGGCCCGGTGCTCTCGCCGGCCGCCGGGCCGGGGCCCTCGGGCGCGGCGCCCACGCGCGCGAGGGCCGCGCGCAGCGCGTCCAACTCCTCGGCGCGGCCTACGAACACAGGACTGACGGACTCGATCTCCACGGGACCGAGCATCGCACAGCGGTGCGACAGCACGCGCGGAATTGTCGGGGGGCCGGGGAGGGCGGGGCGGGGCGCGAGCGGGGCGGCGCGGCCGGCCGGGGCGGGTGCCCCGGCCGGCGGACCGCTTCTGTCCATGGCGCGAACCCCGCCGCTCAGGCGGCGCGCGTGAAGCGGCTGCGCCCCCATGTGCGGCGCGGGGCCTCGCTCCCCCGGGCGGCCCCGCGCTCGGCGCGCCGGGCGGCCCTGGCCTCGCGCCGCAGTCGCCGGGCGCGGGCCTCCGCCTCCAGTTGGGCGTGGCGCAGTTGGGCCAACTCGTACTCGAACATGCGGTGTACCCCCGGTGTTGCGTGTGGTGCCTCGCGACTGTCGCGAGGTCTCCACAGTGCTCGGGCAGGGGGCGGGGCCGCATCGGGAGGATGACGGGTCCCCGGGAGCGGACCGCCTTATCCGCGCGGGGCCGGGGCCTTAGGCGCCGGGCGCGGGTACGCGGAGGGGCTGGGAGCCGCGGCCCCCGCGCCCCGTGTCCCGGCGGTGTCCCGCCCTACACCGAGGGGATGCCGAGCACCACGTCGGTCACCTTGAGGACGGCGAGGACCAGTCCGACGACGGCGAGGACGACGCCGCCCCAGGCGACGGACTTGACCCACCGGGCGCTGTCCGCGCGGCCGGGGGCGCCGAAGGCCGGGCGGACCAGCACGAAGACCCCGACGAGCAGGGCGACGAGGGCGAAGGCGCCGCCGAACCACGCGGTGAGGTGCCAGGAGTCGCCGTACACACCGCTCAGCTGCTCGCGGACGTCGCTCGCGGACTGCGCCTGCTGCGCGGACTGGGCCTTGAGCTGCCCGGCGAGGGACTGGCGGTCACCGGCGACGGTGCCGATCCAGCTGCCGGAGAGGGAGACGAAGCCCAGGGCGGCGGAGACGACGGCCCCGGCGCCGAGGCCGGTGCCCGCGGGCCGCGGGGCGAGGGGCGGCGTGGCGTCCTCCGGTTCGCCCTGCGGACCGTCCTCGTCCGGGTCCTCGTGGCGGGCCTCCGCGTCCGCCGCGCCGGTGTCGGCCGCGGCCCCGTCGTCGGAGGCGGCCTCCGCGCGGTGCGTGGTGGGCCCGGCTTCCTGGGTCGTGTCGGGGTCTTGCCGGGGAGGGGTGTCGACGCCCGCCTTGTCGTTGGTCTCGTTGTCGGTCTCGGCGCCGCCCGGTGCGGCGCCCGCGGTCGTCTTCGTATCCATGGCCCGCACCGTACGGACGGAGTCTGAGAGGCGTCTTAACGCGCGCTGTCCGGGCCGAAGCGGGCGGCGCGCCACTCGGGGGCGAGCACCGACCAGATCTCGGTGTCGTACCGCAGGCCGCGGTGCGGGTGGCTCTCGCGCAGGACGCCCTCGCGGGTCATCCCGAGCCGTTCGGCGACCTTGAGGCTCGCGGTGTTGGCGGAGGCGGCGACCCATTCGACGCGGTGGATGCCGCGTTCCTCGACGGCCCAGTCGATCAGGACGCGGACGGCGCGCGTCACCAGGCCCCGTCCCACGCCCCGGGGCTCCAGCCAGCAGCCGATCTCGCAGGTCCCGGCTGCGGCGTCGAAGACGCGGAACAGGACGCCCCCGACGAGCAGCCCGTCCAGCCACAGCCCGTATATCCGGGCGCCGTCCGCGGCGCCTTGTTCGGCGTAGCGCCGCAGCAGGGCGCGCGCGGAGTCCTCGTCCCGCACGGCGTCGGCGAAGCCGATGTACGTGCCGATGTAGTCGCGGCCCCGGTCCATGTGGGCCAGTAGTTCGGCGGCGTTCCAGAGTTCGAGGGGGCGCAGTTCGGCCCCGTCCTCGCCGAGGGATCTCGCGAACACGGTGCTCCTCTCCGGGTGCGGTGGACCGCCGGGACCTGCCGGGCGGGGGCCGGCGGTGGGCTCAGCTCGTTCCGGACAGTCGCCGGCCGGGCTCGGCCCCGCTCACCGGGGCCGCGGCGGGCTGCATCGTAGACGCTCCGGCGGGCGCGGGGACAGCGGTGGGCGCGGCGGCGTGGGCGCTTTCGGGCGGTTCGATGCTCAGGCGCGGCAGCAGCCGGTCCAGTCGCGCGGGCAGCCACCAGTTGGCGCCGCCCAGCAGGTGCATGAGCGCGGGGACCAGGAGGGTGCGCAGGACGAAGGCGTCGAGCGCGACGGCGGTGGCCAGGGCGATGCCGAACATCGCGATGACGCGGTCCCCGCTGAGGACGAAGGCGAGGAAGACGGAGATCATGATGACGGCGGCCGAGTTGATGACGCGGCTGGTCTCGGCGAGCCCGACCCGGACGGCGCGCCGGTTGTCGCCGGTCTCCCGCCACTCCTCGTACATGCGGCTGACGAGGAACACCTGATAGTCCATGGAGAGTCCGAACAGGACGGCGACCATGATCACCGGCAGGAAGGGTTCGACGGGGCCCGCGGCGCCGAGCCCGAGCAGGTCGCTGCCCCAGCCCCACTGGAACATCGCGACGACCACCCCGAAGGCGGCGGCGACGGCCGCGATGTTCATGGCGGCGGCCTTGAGGGGGATCGCCAGGGAGCGGAAGGCGAGCAGCAGCAGGACGCTGCCGAGGGCGATCACGACGCCGACGAACAGCGGCATCTTGCCGACGATGAGCCGGGCGAAGTCGTCGTAGCTCGCGGTGACGCCGCCGACCGCGAACTCCAGCGAGGTGCCGGACTCGGCGCGCGGCAGGACCTCGTGGCGCAGGCGCCGCACGAGTGCGCTCGTGGCCTCGGACTGGGGCGCGGACTCGGGGACGACGGTGAGCACGGCGGCGGTGCCCTCGGCGTTGTACGTCACGGGGCTGACGGAGGCGACACCGCGGGTGCCCTCCAGGGCGGGGCCGAGCCGGTCGAGGGCGAGCCGTTCGGCGGCGCCGGCCACGGGGCTGACCAGGGTGAGGGGGCCGTTGACGCCGGGCCCGAAGCCGGAGGGCCCGCCCTCCCCCGCCAGCAGGTCGTACGCCTTGCGGGTCGTGGCGGTGGCCGGGTCGTTGCCCTGGTCGGAGGTGCCGAGGTGCAGGGAGAGCGTGGGCAGGGCGAGGACGGCCATGACGGCGAGGGCGGCGAGGCCGAGCGGTTTCGGGTGGCGTTCGACGAAGGCCGACCAGCGGGCGGCGAACCCGGTGGGCGTCTCGGGCCCGGGGCCGCGTTCGGCGAGCCTGCGGCGTTCGCGGCGGCTGAGCGCCCTGCTGCCCGTGAAGGAGAGCAGGGCGGGCAGCAGGGTGACGGAGGCGGCCACGGTGAGCAGCACGGTCAGGGCAGCGGCGAGAGCGACGCCGTTGAGGAAGGACAGGCGCAGGATGAGCAGGCCGAGCAGCGCGACGCACACGGTGGCGCCGGCGAAGACGACGGCGCGGCCCGTGGTGGCGACCGCCGTCACCGCCGACTCCTGGACGCCGGTGCCGCGTCTGAGCCCTCTGCGGTGCCGGGTCACGATGAACAGCGCGTAGTCGATGCCGACTCCGAGGCCGACGAGCATGCCGAGCATCGGCGCGAAGTCGGCGACCGTCATGGCGTGGCCGAGCAGGGTGATCGCGCTGTAGGCGGTGCCGACCGCGACGAGGGCGGTGGCCAGCGGCAGCAGGCTCGCGGCGAGCGAGCCGAAGGCGAGGAACAGGACGATCCCGGCGACGACGACGCCGACGGCCTCGCTCAGGTGCGCCCCGGGCGCCTCGGTGAGGGCCACGACGCTGCCGCCGACCTCCACCTGGAGGTCCTCGCCGCGCGCCGACCGGGCGGTGTCGAGGACGGCCCCGGCCCGTTCGGCGCCGATGTCCTCGGCCCGGCCGGTGTAGGTGACGGTCGCGTAGGCGGTGTGCCCGTCGGCGCTGATCCCGCCTCCACCGCCCTGCCCGTGGTAGGGACTGCGGACGGCCGATACGCCGGGCAGCGCGCCGATCTCGTCGAGCGTGCGGCCCATGGTCTGCTCGACGGCGGCGGCGCGTACGGTGCCGTGCTCGCTGTGCCAGACGACGGTGTCGCTGTCGCCGTCGAGCCCGGGGAAGTCCTCGTGCAGCAGCCGGGTCGCCCGTCCGGACTCGGTGCCCGGCGCCTCGTAGTCGTTGGAGTACGCGGACCCCGCCCACAGCGCCCCGGTCGCGGTGGCGGCCAGGACCAGCAGCCACAGGGCGACGGTGAGGAGGCGGTGGTGGACGCACCACCGTGCGAGTGCTGCCACGGACGTCTCCCTGAGTGGTTCGTGGACGTGCGGAGGGAGAGCCCTCGGCGCACGGGCGCCGCACGGAGCGCGTGCCCTGACCCGCCGGGAAGCGGAATACCGGACCGGCTGGTTCCGGTTACTGTCCCAGCAGGAAGAGATCCTTTGACCGTTTCGTGCGCTTCCTCACAGGTACTTATCCCGTGCCTACGCGAACGGACGCGCCCGGCGCGCCGCATCCCGGGACCGCGCACGCGAAAGGGGCGGCGCCCGGTGGGATGTTCCACCGGGCGCCGCCCCTCAGGCCGTGAGCTACGCGCTCAGCCCTCGACGCCGAGCTTCTCGAGGATCAGCTCCTTGACGCGCGCGGCGTCCGCCTGGCCGCGGGTGGCCTTCATGACGGCGCCGACCAGCGCCCCGGCCGCGGCGACCTTCCCGCCCCGGATCTTGTCGGCGATGCCGGGGTTGCCCGCGATGGCCTCGTCGACGGCGGCTCCGAGCGCGCCCTCGTCGGAGACGACCTTGAGGCCGCGCTTCTCGACGACGGTGTCCGGGTCGCCCTCGCCGGCGAGCACACCCTCGATGACCTGACGGGCGAGCTTGTCGTTGAGGTCCCCCGCGGCGACCAGCGCGGTGACGCGGGCGACCTGCTTTGGGGTGATGGGCAGTTCGTCCAGGACGCGGCCCGACTCGTTGGCGTTACGGGCCAGCTCGCCCATCCACCACTTGCGGGCCTGGTCGGCGGGGGCCCCGGCGGCGATCGTCTCGACGATCGGGTCGATGGCCCCGGCGTTCAGCATGGACTGCATGTCGTGGGCGCTGACACCCCACTCCTCGCGCAGCCGGTTGCGGCGCGTGAGCGGCAGCTCGGGCAGCTTCTCGCGCAGCTGCCCGACCCACTCCCTCGGCGGGGCCACGGGCACGAGGTCGGGCTCCGGGAAGTACCGGTAGTCCTCCGCGTTGTCCTTGATCCGGCCGGAGGTCGTGGAGCCGTCCTCCTCGTGGAAGTGGCGGGTCTCCTGGAGGATCGTGCCGCCCGAGGAGAGCACCGCGGCGTGCCGCTGGATCTCGAAGCGCGCCGCGCGCTCGACGGAGCGCAGCGAGTTGACGTTCTTCGTCTCCGAGCGGGTACCGAACTCCTCGCGCCCGTGCGGGCGCAGGGACAGGTTCACGTCGCAGCGCATCTGGCCGCGGTCCATCCGGGCCTCGGACACGCCGAGCGCCTTGATGAGCTCGCGCAGCTCGGCGACGTAGGCGCGGGCCACCTCGGGGGCCCGGGTGCCCGCTCCCTCGATCGGCTTGGTGACGATCTCGATGAGCGGGATGCCGGCCCGGTTGTAGTCGAGCAGCGAGTGCGAGGCGCCGTGGATGCGGCCGGTCGCGCCGCCGACGTGCTTCGACTTGCCGGTGTCCTCCTCCATGTGGGCGCGCTCGATCTCGACCCGGAAGACCTCCCCGTCCTCCAGCTGGACGTCGAGGTAACCGTCGAAGGCGATGGGCTCGTCGTACTGGGAGGTCTGGAAGTTCTTCGGCATGTCCGGATAGAAGTAGTTCTTCCGGGCGAAGCGGCACCACTCGGCGATCGAGCAGTTCAGCGCGAGGCCGATCTTGACGGCGGACTCGACGCCGACGGCGTTGACCACCGGCAGCGAACCGGGCAGGCCCAGGCACGTCGGGCAGGTCTGCGTGTTGGGCTCGGCACCCAGCTCCGTGGAGCAGCCGCAGAACATCTTGGTCCTGGTGCCGAGTTCGACGTGGACCTCAAGGCCCATGACGGGGTCGTAGGACGCGAGGGCGTCCTCGTACGACACCAGATCGGTAGTGACGGTCACGGTGAAACTTTCCCTCTCAGCCCAGCAGGACGTCGTCGTCGCCGAGGCGCTTCAGCTCGCGGTAGAGGATGGCCAGCCCGGTGACGATGCCGGCGGCGGTCACCACGGCGTCGACCAGCCGCAGCTTGTCCCCCTCTGTGCGGGCCTTCTTCGCCTGCTTGACGACGTTGATCGCGCCGAACGCGGTCGTGCCCATGGACACGTAGGTGCCGGTCCTGGACTTCTTGAAACCCTTGGCCTTGCTCAGCGTGTTGCTCACAGCGACGGTGCCTCCTCGAGAAGTGGGTGGCCCCAGCGTTCCACGAACGCGGCCTCGACGGCGGCTCCGACCTTGTAGAGCCGTTCGTCCTTCATGGCGGGAGCCACGATCTGCAGGCCCACCGGCAGTCCGTCCTCCGGTGCGAGACCGCAGGGCAGGGACATGGCGGCGTTGCCGGCGAGGTTGGTGGGGATGGTGCACAGGTCCGCGAGGTACATCGCCATCGGGTCGTCGGCGCGCTCGCCGATCGGGAAGGCGGTGGTGGGCGTGGTCGGCGACACGATGACGTCGACCTGCTCGAAGGCCCTCTCGAAGTCCCGGGTGATGAGGGTGCGGACCTTCTGGGCGGAGCCGTAGTACGCGTCGTAGTAGCCGGAGCTGAGCGCGTACGTACCGAGGATGACGCGGCGCTTGACCTCGTCGCCGAAGCCCTCCTCGCGGGTGATCGCGGTGACGTCCTCGGCGGAGCGGGTGCCGTCGTCGCCCACGCGCAGCCCGTAGCGCATGGCGTCGAAGCGCGCGAGGTTGGAGGAGCACTCCGAGGGCGCGATCAGGTAGTACGCCGACAGCGCGAGGTCGAAGGACGGGCAGTCCAGCTCGACGATCTCGGCGCCGAGCTCCCTGAGCAGCTCCACCGACTCGTCGAAGCGCTGGAGCACCCCGGCCTGGTAGCCCTCGCCGCGGAACTGCTGGACGACGCCGACCCGCAGGCCGTCGACGCTGCCGTTGCGCGCGGCCTCGACGACCGGCGGGACCGGAGCGTCGATGGAAGTCGAGTCGAGCGGGTCGTGGCCGCCGATGACCTCGTGCAGCAGGGCCGCGTCGAGGACGGTGCGGGCGCAGGGGCCGCCCTGGTCGAGCGAGCTGGAGAAGGCGACCATCCCGTAGCGGGAGACCCCGCCGTAGGTCGGCTTGACGCCGACCGTGCCGGTGACGGCGGCGGGCTGGCGGATCGAGCCGCCGGTGTCCGTGCCGATGGCCAGCGGCGCCTGGAACGAGGCGAGCGCCGCGCTGGAGCCGCCGCCGGAGCCGCCCGGGACACGGGTGAGGTCCCAGGGGTTGCCGGTCGGCCCGTACGCGCTGTTCTCGGTCGAGGACCCCATGGCGAACTCGTCCATGTTGGTCTTGCCGAGGATGACGACGCCGGCGGCCTTGAGTCGCTTGGTGACGGTCGCGTCGTACGGCGGGATCCAGCCTTCGAGGATCTTGGAGCCGACCGTGGTGGGCACGCCCTCGGTCGTGAAGATGTCCTTGAGCGCGAGGGGGACGCCGGCCAGCGGGCCGAGCTTCTCGCCCCGGGCGCGCTTCTCGTCCACGGCGCGGGCCTGCGCGAGCGCGCCCTCGCGGTCGACGTGCAGGAAGGCGTGGACCTTCTCGTCCACGGCCTCGATGCGGGCCAGGTGGGCCTCGGTGACCTCGACGGCCGTCAGCTCGCCGGAGGCGACCTTCTCGGCGGTCTCGGCGGCGGTGAGCTTGATGATCTCCGACATGCTCAGCTCTCCTCACCCAGGATCTGCGGCACCTTGAAACGCTGCTGCTCCTGCGCGGGGGCCCCGGAGAGCGCCTGCTCGGGGCTGAGCGAGGGACGGACCTCGTCCGCGCGCATGACGTTGGTCAGCGGCAGCGGGTGGGAGGTCGGCGGTACGTCTTGGTCGGCGACCTCGGAGACGCGGGCGACCGCGCCGAGAATGTCGTCGAGCTGTCCGGCGAAGTGCGCAAGCTCTTCGTCCCTCAGCTCCAGACGCGCCAGCCGTGCGAGGTGGGCGACCTCCTCGCGCGTGATGCCAGGCATGCGGCGATCCTTCTGGGGGTTCGGTGTGTGGGCTTTCGCCCAATCCTATGGGTCGGGCGGGGCGAGCGGTTACGGGGTTTGGCCCGTCCCCGCCCCGGTCGCCGGCGGGCGGGCCCGCCCGCCGGCGCGCGGCCGGCCGCGGGCCTGGCCCGTCCGGCCCTCGCGGGCTACCCCACCCGGTCGGACTCGCGCTGCCAGCCCCGCGCCCCCCGCGCGCGCAGCCAGGCCGTCGCCTCCTCCTCCGGCATCGCGGCCGAGACCAGCCACCCCTGCACCGCGTCGCAGCCCAGGTCCCGAAGGCGCTCCCAGGTCTCGTCGTCCTCGACGCCCTCGGCGACGACGACGAGGCCGAGGGAGTGGGCGAGGTCCACGGTGCAGCGGACGATCTCGGCGTCCTCCGTGTCGACGGCCAGGCGCGCGACGAAGGAGCGGTCGATCTTCAGCTCGCTCACCGGCAGGCGCCGCAGGTGGACGAGGGAGGAGTACCCGGTGCCGAAGTCGTCGAGGGACATCTTGACGCCGTGCCCGGTCAGCCCGGCCAGCGTGTCGGCGGCGCGCTGCGGGTCCTCCAGCAGGACGTGCTCGGTGATCTCCAGCTGGAGCGCCCCCGGCGGGACCCCGTGGCGGGCGAGCCGGCCGGCCACGGCGCCGGCGAAACCGGGGGTGTGCACGTCGCGCGGGGAGACGTTGACGGCGACGGGGACGAACAGGCCCTGGGCGCGCCAGCGGGCGACCTGGGCGAGCGCCGTCTCCAGCACGTACTCGGTGAGGTACGGCATCAGGCCGGAGGTCTCGGCGATGGCGATGAACTCGTCGGGCGGCACCTTGCCCCGCTCCGGGTGCACCCAGCGGACGAGCGCCTCAAGGCCGGCGACCTGGCCGTCGAAGCGGACCTTGGGCTGGTAGTGGAGTTCGACGTCGCCCGCGTCGAGCGCGCGGCGCAGGTCGCCGAGGAGGCCGAGCCGGTCGGGGGTGTTGGAGTCCCGTTTGGACTCGTAGACCTCGACGCCGGTGCGGTCCCGTTTGGCCTGGTACATGGCGACGTCGGCGCGGCGCAGCAGCCCCTCGGCGTCGAGGGCGTGGTCGGGGTAGACGGCGACGCCCGCGCTGGCCTCCAGGACGAGGGTGAGCCCGTCGAGGTCGAGCGGGGCGCCGAGGCCGCTGACGAGGCATCTGGCCAGTCGCTGCGCGGAGGTCGTGGAGTCGGCGACGGACAGCAGGACCGCGAACTCGTCGCCGCCCAGCCGGGCCACCTCCACCCCGCGCGGCAGGGCCAGCCGCAGCCGGTCCGCGATCTGGAGCAGGAGCCGGTCGCCGGCCAGGTGCCCGAGGGTGTCGTTGACGGAGCGGAAGCGGTCCAGGTCGATGAGGACGAGGGCGGAGCGCACCCCCTCGCGTTCGGCCTCGTCGAGCGTGGTCCAGATACGTTCCAGCAGCCACTGCCGGTTGGGCAGTCCGGTCAGCGGGTCGCGCAGTTGTTCCTCGGCACGGGCGCGGGCCATCCACAGCGTGGAGTCCAGGGCGAACAGCGGGATCGCGAACAGGGGCAGCAGGACGGGCCGGGCGGCCGCGACGACGCAGATGAGCGGGGCGATGCCGAGGAGGGCGACGCCGAAGAGGAGCTGGCGGGCGAGCGCGGTGCGGGCGGCGGTGCGCGGGGCGTGTCCCTGTGGGGCGTGCACGCCCCACAACAGGGCGCGGCTGACGAGGAGATAGGTGGCGGCGACGAGGAGGAGTTCGGGCAGGGTGTAGAGGTCCCAGGTCGCCGGGGCCCAGGGGTGTTCGACGGTGGGAACCTGTCCGCACAGCGCCAGGGCGAGGGCTCCCGCGCCGATGCCGAGGACGTCCACGGCGCCGTGCAGGACGCCCTGGCGCCAGCGGTTGCGGCGGGCCGCGCCGACGAGCACGAGGACCGTGAGGCTCACGAGAACGGCCGGCAGCCAGCCGTACAGCAGCAGGACGGCGAGGGTGAGGGCGGCGCCGGAGCCGGTGCCGCCCCACCAGCGGTCGCGGCCCAGGGCGACGAGGTGGCCGACGATCAGCCCGGTGAGCACGGCGAAGGACCAGCCGGCCACCGATCCGGGGAACAGGCCGTGGCGCGCGCCGAGGGCACGGACCACTCCGGCGCCCAGAAGCGCGGCGGCGAGGGCGACCACGACGAGGGGCAGGGCGGCTGGTCGCCCGCCGCGCTCCCCCGGCCCCGCGCGCCTGGACGGGGGGAGCCGCTCGGGGAGCGCGGGGCCCGTCCGCCCGGTACCGCTTGCCCACAGGGCCCGCACACCTCTGCGCAGCCGCAGCCAGGAGACTGGGGCGACGCTCTCGGTCGGTTCCATTCCCGTCCCTCTCACAGCCGACGGCAGCCCGTACCGCGGCTCGAAGCCTTCAGCGCCACGTCCGAAACTCCACCACACGGGAGTCCACCGCAGGCGCGTCTCCCAACAGTAGGCCGCTGAAGGCTTCCTGGGGCAGGCGTAGCCGAGGGTTGCCCGAATGCGCCCCAGCCACCCGGATGCTTCCGGTATGCGCCCGTACGGGCGGTGCCTCAGCCCTCCTCAGCAGGGGGAAGAGCCGCCTCCGTGGCCGCCTCCGGGCCCTGGTCGAGGAGGATCGCGAAGCCTTCCTCGTTGAGGACGGGGACTTTCAGCGACACAGCTTTGTCATATTTCGAACCGGGGTTATCGCCCACAACGACAAAAGCGGTCTTCTTCGAAACCGAACCCGTCACCTTCGCGCCACGGCTCTCCAGGGCCTCCTTGGCGCCGTCCCGGGTGTGGTGCTCCAGGGTTCCGGTGACGACGACGGTGAGTCCTTCGAGGGGGCGCGGGCCGCTGTCCTCGTCGGCCCCCTCCTCCTCCATGCGGACCCCGGCGGCCTTCCACTTGCGCAGGATCTCGCGGTGCCAGGGCTCGGCGAACCACTCCTTGACGGAGGCGGCGATGATGCCGCCGACGCCGGTGGTGTCGGCGAGTTCCTGTTCGCCGGCCTGGTCGATCCGGTCGATCGAGCGGAACTCGCGGGCGAGCGCGCGGGCGGCGACGGGACCGACGTGCCGGATGGAGAGGCCGGTGATGATCTGCGCGAGCGGGCGCTGCTTGGCCGCCTCGATGTTCTCCAGCATCGACAGGGTGTTCTTCTTCGCCTCGCCCTCCTTGTTGGCGAAGAAGGTGACGATCTTCTCCTCCCCGGTGTCCGGGTCGCGTTTGGGCAGACCGGAGTCGGGGTCGAGGACGTGGGAGCGGATCGGCAGGAGCTGCTCGACGGTCAGGTCGAAGAGGTCGCCCTCGTCCTTCAGCGGAGGTTCCTGCGGTTCCAGCGGCTGGGTGAGGGCGGTCGCCGCGACGTAGCCGAAGTGCTCGATGTCGAGGCTCTTGCGTCCGGCGAGGTAGTAGATCCGCTCCCGCAACTGGGCCGGGCAGGAACGGGCGTTGGGGCACCGCAGGTCGATGTCGCCCTCCTTCATGGCCCGCAGCGGGGTGGCGCACTCGGGGCACTCGGCGGGCATGACGAAGGCGCGTTCGCTGCCGTCGCGCAGATCGGCGACGGGGCCGAGGATCTCCGGGATGACGTCCCCGGCCTTGCGCAGGACCACGGTGTCGCCGATCAGGACGCCCTTGGTCTTGACGACCTCCTGGTTGTGCAGGGTCGCGAACTCGACCTCGCTGCCGGCGACGGTGACCGGCTCGACGACCGCGTAGGGGGTGACCCGGCCGGTGCGGCCGACCCCGACGCGGATGTCCACCAGCTTGGTGTTGACCTCCTCCGGGGGGAACTTCCAGGCGGTGGCCCAGCGCGGGGCCCGGGAGGTGGAGCCCAGGCGGCCCTGGAGCGGGATCTCGTCGAGCTTGACGACGACCCCGTCGATCTCGTGCTCCACGGAGTGCCGGTTCTCGCCGTAGTAGCGGATGAACTCCCGTACGCCGTCGAGGGTGTCGGCCACCTTGTTGTGCCGGGCGGTGGGCAGGCCCCAGTCGTGCAGCAGCCCGTAGCCCTGCGAGAGCCGGTCGATGTCGAAGCCCTCGCGGGCGCCGATGCCGTGCACGACCATGTGCAGCGGGCGGGTCGCGGTGACGGCCGGGTCCTTCTGGCGCAGCGAACCGGCCGCCGCGTTGCGCGGGTTGGCGAAGGGCTTGTCACCGGCCTCGACGAGGCGGGCGTTGAGCGCCTCGAAGTCCTCCATCGGGAAGTAGACCTCGCCCCTGATCTCGACCAGGGCGGGGACGTTCTCGCCCCGGAGGCGGGCCGGGACGTCGGAGATGGTGCGGACGTTGGGCGTGATGTCCTCGCCGACCCGGCCGTCGCCCCGGGTGGCGGCGCGGGTCAGCCGGCCCTCCTCGTAGGTGAGGTTGACGGCGAGGCCGTCGACCTTCAGCTCGCACAGGTAGTGGTAGCCGGGGGCGCCGATCTCCTTGGCGAGGCGCTCGGCCCAGGCGGCGAGCCCCTCGTCGTCGAAGACGTTGTCGAGCGAGAGCATGCGCTCGCGGTGCTCGACGGAGGCGAAGGGGGTGAACCCCTCGTAGGCGCCGGAGACCTTCTGGGTCGGCGAGTCGGGCGTGCGCAGTTCGGGATAGCGCTCCTCCAGTTCCTGGAGGGTGCGCAGCAGCCGGTCGAACTCGGCGTCGCTGACGACCGGCTGGTCCTTCGCGTAGTAGCGGAAGCGGTGCTCCTCGACCTGCTGGGCGAGGGTGTTGTGCTCCTCGCGCGCCTCGGCCGGCACCGTCGACTCCGCCGGTCCCGCCGCGCCGGTGTCCGCCGTGGCGCCGCTCGTCACGTCCGCGCCGTCCTGTTCCTCGCCTGCCATCGTCCGTCCTCCCGTTGTCGCCGTCGTCCCGTTCGTCACCCTGCTCGCGGGGCCCCGTCGGTCACTCCGGGTGGTCCGCGAGCGAACGGGCCGCGCGGGCGCAGTGCGCCATCGCCGCCCGTGCGTACGCGGGTGAGGCACCCGCGAGTCCGCAGGACGGGGTCACCACGACGGCCTGCGAGAGGATCGCCGGTGACAGCCCCAGCCTGCGCCACAACGCCCTGACCCCCATGACGCTACCGGCAGGGTCGGACAATGGGCTGTCAGTGCCCGGCACGACACCGGTGAACAGCCGGGTGCCGGACTCGACGGCCTCCCCCAGCACCTCGTCGTCACGTTCCGTGAGCAGTGAGAAGTCGAAGGAGACGGCGTCCACCCCGGCCCGGCGCAGCAGCGCGAAGGGCACGTCGGGGGCGCAGGAGTGCACGAGGGCGGGTCCGTCGTGGACGGCGAGGATCTCCCGCAGCCCGGACTCGACGAGCTGGCGGTCCACGGCGCGGTAGGTGCGGTAGCCGCTCGCGGAGCGCACCCGGCCGCTGAGCACGGCGGTGAGCGAGGGCTCGTCGAGCTGAAGGACGACGCGGGCGCCGGGGATGCGGCGGCGGACCTCGGCGAGGTGGGCGCGCAGCCCCTCGGCGAGGGAGGCGGTGAGGTCGCGGGTGGCCCCGGGGTCGGAGAGGGCGGCCTCCCCGCCGCGCAGTTCGAGGGCGGCGGAAAGCGTCCACGGGCCGGTCACCTGGACCTTGAGGAAGCCCTCGTAGCCCTGGGTGAACTCCTCCAGGGCGTCGAGGTCCTCCCCCATCCAGGAGCGCGCCCGGCGGGTGTCGCGCCCGGGGCGGTCGCTGACCCGCCAGCCGCTGGGCTCGACGTGGGCGTACAGCTCGGCCAGCAGGCCGATGGTGCGGCCCGTCATGTCCGCGCCCGGCCCCCTGGCGGGCAGCTCCGCGAGGTAGGGGAAGTCCTCGAAGGAGCCGGTGGTGGACTTGGCCGCCTCGCGGGCGTCCGTGCCGGGGAGGGAGCCGATGGCTGTCGCTGCGGGCCAGGGGGTGGATTCAGTCACCCGGTAAGGGTAGGCCGAGGTGGGAGGGGTCACTGCCCGGCCCACGAGCCGGGCCGGTACCCGTACGCGCGGCCCGCGGGTCAGCCTCCGGGCCGTACCGTCACGTCTGTCATCGTCGCGTCCGCCGGGAGGTCGAGGGCGGTCAGGACGGCGGTGGCCACCGAGTCCGGGTCGATCCACGCGGAGGCGTCGTAGGGCCTGCCCTCCTGGTGGTGGATCTTGGCCTGCATCGGGGAGGCGGTGCGCCCCGGGTAGACCGTCGTGACGCGCACGCCGTGCTGCTTCTCCTCGCCGCGCAGCGAGTCGGCGAGGGCCTTGAGGCCGTGCTTGGACGCGGCGTAGGCGCCCCACTCGGGGCTCGCGGAGAGTCCGGCGCCGGAGTTGACGAAGACGACGGTGCCGCGGGCGGCCCGCAGTTGCGGCAGGAAGTGCCGGGTCAGCTCGGCGGGGGCGAGCAGGTTCACGTTGAGCTGGTGGCGCCAGGTCTTCGGCGTGGTCTCGGCGACGCTGCCGAGGTCCACGACGCCCGCGACGTGCAGCAGCGAGTCGACCCGGTCGGGCAGGCTCTGGTGCGAGAAGGCCCAGGAGAGCCGGTCGGGGTCGGAGAGGTCGCCGACGAGGGTGCGGGCGCCGGGCAGCTGGGCGGCGAGTTCCTTGGCGCGTCCGGCGTCGCGGGCGAGCAGGACGAGCTCGTCGCCGCGCTCGTGCAGGCGGCGCGCGAGGGCCGCGCCGATGCCGGAGCCGGCGCCGGTGATCACATGGGTAGCCATGCGGCCCATCGTCCCACCGGCCCGGCGCGCGATCCGCGCCGGGCCGGGCGCGGGCCCCGGGGAGGCGTGCTCAGCGCAGGCCGCCCGCCTCCTCGACGTAGGCGAGCGCGCCGACCGCGTCCTCGGCGAAGAACACCAGATCGGTGAGGGGAAGCGGCAGGAAGCCCTCGGTGTCCATGCGCTGGAACTGCTGCTTGAGGCCGTCGTAGAAGCCCTCGGTGTTGAGGACGACGACGGGCTTGGTGTGCCGGCCGTGCTTCTTGAGCTCCAGGATCTCGGTGACCTCGTCGAGGGTGCCGACCCCGCCCACCAGGACGACGATCGCGTCGGCCCGCTCCAGGAGCTGTGCCTTGCGTTCGGCGAGGTCCTTGGTGACGACCATCGTGTCGAGCCCGGGGCGGGCCTTGTGCGACAGGAACTCGACGGAGACGCCGAGCAGCTCCCCGCCGGCCGCCTCGACGCCGTCCGCGACGACCTTCATCAGGCCGGTGTCGGAGCCGCCCCACACGAGGGTGTGGCCGCCCTTGCCGAGGAGTTCGGCGAACTCGCGGGCGGGCCGGGTGTAGCGCTCGTCGAGGTCGGCGGCGGAGAGGAAGACGCAGATGTTCATGGGCGCCACGGTACGGCGCGCCGGTTTCCTCCCGGAAGGGGGGCTTCGCGCGGCGCGCGGGAACACTCGGCGGGGACGGGGAGCTGAACCTGTCAGCCGACGCGCGTCACAGCGCGGACGATACGGGAGGACACCACCATGGCGGGACACACGATCACGGTCGAGCGGGGCGGGGAACACGTGCGGGTCGTGCACGACGGGGAGCTGCTCGCGGAGAGCCGGCGGCCGCTGGTCCTGCGCGAGACGGGCTGCCCGGTGCGCTACTACCTGCCGCCCGAGGACGTCCGCACGGCGCTGCTGACGCCCTCGGGCACCTCGACGCACTGCCCGTTCAAGGGCGACGCCTCCTACTGGTCGCTGCCGGACGCCCCGGATCTGGTCTGGGCGTACGAGGAGCCGAAGAAGGAGGTCGCCGCGATCAAGGGGCACTACTGCTTCTACGACACGGAGGTCGTCGCCGGCTGAGAGCCGGGGGCGCGCAGCTGCGCCGTGTACCGGCCGGGCCCGGTGGGTGCCGTCCCGCACCAGCGGGGGCGTACGGCGGTCAGGCCGGTCACGTCGAGG